>CAZGVP010000065.1:0-11232 GCA_964529135.1 uncultured Caulobacterales bacterium
ATGTAATTTTATTGCCGTTAATGGTGATGTCAGGTTGAAAACCTAGAGCTGCTGAATCGCTGACATAATAAACTACTCGTGCTTCACCCCAAGAGATGCTGATGTCATCGGGGGTTAAGTTTCCGAGCCTTACTGGCTCCATAGTAAGGGTGTTAAAGTTTGCTTGGACATCAAGGCCAGCATCATATCCGATCACTCCGTAAACGCTTTCTCGATAAAGGGTGGTTGCTAGAGAAGATTTTACGCTGAGGGTTTGCGGGGTGAAAACAAGGGTAGGGGGCGACACTGTGCGAGCTGGCTGGTCTTTGCCAACAGAGTCTGAAGTCTCATTATTTGTCCATTTTGTCGGAACTATGATCACTGGCCCTGTGACGCGTTGTTGCCCGCCATGTTTATTTTCCAAAGTTTTGATAATGCCGCTAGCATAGCGATCACGCATCTCCAGAGCGCCGCTAACCAGTAATAGGGGTAGCAGTGATATTACGGCAGTGATGCAGACAAAAACTAACTTGGTGCCGATAGAAGTGGAATTGTTGCGCAGATGGTCTGTGAAATGGCGATCTGTGTTCTGGTTCGCTGTTTCCTGTTTTCCATTTTGAGCTGGGGCATCGTCGCTGGAATCACCTCCTTGCTTGGGCGATTGAGCGTTATCCGATTTGTATTTACGATGCTCTGTTTTTCCAAAAAACCTCGTCATAAACAATCTCCATAAATGAACAATGTTCATAACATTAATGAACTTTGTTCATTAATCAAGCCATTTTATGCAGGGGATAAATTTCTATAAATTTATCTGGGTTGGGTTAGCGACTGCTGTTGTTACTGTTTTTAGCACCGTTAGCTTTGTCATCATTGCCATCTCGACGAAGAAGACTCGGATCGAGGGTTAGTAAAACCTGTATAGCGATAGGGGAAAGGTATTGATCCAGGATAGGTAATTGAGACAATGATGGTAAACTTGAAAACGGATCCAGCTGGGTGATAGGTTTTTGTGTTTGTGTGCTAAACCTATTTTCACTAGCGACGAGTGCAGGCTCTGTTGAGGGCAGTGTTTGGAAGTTGATGTTGGCTTGTTGTTGAACACCAGGGAGGTTGGTTTTAGAAGGAGGGTAAGGCCTGTTTTGAGAGAAGGTTTCCTCAAATTTTGCAACAAGCTCATTAACTGTTCTGGCGCGGTTTTCCTCATAGAATACAGCGCGGTTAGCTTTTGCTGCGGTGGGGAAAAGCTCGGCAGCTTGCGCATTACCATCGGCTGAGAAGAGTTTTATGGCACCACTCAGGCCAAGAAAATGCGCCGCATAGAGGGCACCATTGCCAGCTGCGCCATCTTGTAAAGCCTTCCCCAGCTTTCTTTGAAGCCCATCCCGATTATCTGCTGCAAGCTCGCCTGCCAGGGCTGCAGCATGTTTGACATCAAATCGCAGGTTCAAAATGCGGTCACGAGTAGTGCGGTCAGCAACGTTAAATGTACCGTTGGCGTTTCGTGTTATTGTGTTCGCTTCAACGCCAAGACCATGCTTGTCACCATGAGTTTTCACTGCTCCAAGCCATGTTTGTTCAATAAATTGGAAAAGTCCGGCGGCGCTGGAGGTTTTCGCTTTTGCGCTAGGGTCTAGACTGCTCTCACGTTTTGCGGTTTCCAGAAGATACTCAAAATCAACTCCGGTTTTAACACTCGCTTGGCGAATGGCGGAAACAGTAGACGAGGTGGAAACCCGGCTTGCAATAGGGAGAATGTCATTAGTCATAGGGGTTAATTATGTCAGCGAATGGTGAATTGATTGATAATGGAGCTCAACCATCATTTTCAATGAGGGTACATAATATCTCTGCGGTCGCAGGTGCTAATAAAATACCATTTCGATAATGGCCTATAGCAAACAGCAGGCCTTCTGGTGTGTTGATTTGCTTGCCAATAATGGGATTGCCATCACCGGTCGCTGGACGCAAACCTGCCCATCTAGACTGCTCCTGGAAAGAGGTGATATCGGGCATTATAGCCTCTGCTGCGCTGCGTAAACCATTAATGCGTCTGTCATCTAATTCCGGCCCATCCTGATTGGGTAGGGATGTTGCGCCTATAATCATACGGCCATCAGATTTGGGGCAAAGGTAGGCTTTTTTGTGGCGTACTACATGGCGTAATGAATGCGAGTTGTTCGTAGCTTTATCCATTCGTGAATTTTGGTTCTGAGAAACACATAGTGCTTCGCCTTTGACAGGATAAATATGAGGAACCTGGAACGGTAACGTTAATGTTTGCAAGAGTGTCCCAGTGGCCAATATAACAATTGGAGCCCAAAATTTGTGCTGGTTGGAGTTGGCAATTACCCCTTTAACCTTACTGTTATTTTCTATTATGGAGGTAACATTTTGGTCTCTTAAGAAAGTACCCCCTGCCAGTGTAAAGGCGTGCCAGAGTGCGCTATGTAGAGATAGAGGGTCGACCTGTTTTTCTGAAAGGGAGTGATATCCTCCATACAGATCGGGACTAAGGCCAGGCTCTAACAATGATAATTCATGCGCAGATAACCACTTCGTTTGGTGTCCAGCCGAGCGTAGCTGCTGGTATTCTGATTTGAGGGTTTCTAATTCTCTGTCACAAAGGGCAACTCCAACAATACCTTCTTCGCGATAGTCAATTGAGATCCCACTCTCGATCATCAGTTTCTGGGCTGTCTCATGCCAAAGTCTGAGGCTATGCCATCCTAGTTTTTCCAGTTTTTGGCTTTTATATTTGTCTTCGTGTGTATGGCTGGCTTCAAAAGAAGGAGCCAGCATTCCGGCGGCAGCAAGACTGGCGGGCCGGAATTGTTCCTGACTATAGTCGTGGCTGGCTGCGTCCAGAATGATGACGCGGTAGCCAGCTTTTTGGAGTCGCCACCCGCTCATCGTTCCGATAACGCCGCCGCCAACGATAATGATGTCTGAAACTTGATCCATGACCGCACTGCTATAATCAGTTAGTCATCGCCTGCAATGGTGAGATTTTCTAATCATTCATCATATCGTAGGTCCTGATCCTAGAAAAATTCAGAAAATTCAATAATATTATTTAAAAACAATATTATATTTAATTATTCTTACCTATCACATCGGGTTCTTGATCTGAGGGCTGCATTAATGTCATTAAACGGGTTTTCTCTTTTGAGCCTGCGGATGATCCAAAGAAATAATTTACAACAGCAGCCGTCATGGTGGCGAGCGCCCCAAGCATAATAGAAAACTCTGTCTCGGTACCTTCGGGTAAGCGTCGCGCCACCATAACACCGAGTACCACGAAAAAACCTAGAATAATAAGGGCGCCAATCGCTGAGGGGGTTTTGTCGTGTGTGACCTGTTGATGATGGCGGGCATCGGCGCGGTCAGCGGCAGCTATGCGAGCCTCTTCTATTGTAGTTTCACGCAGCATTCGTTGAAATTCCAAGTCTGCCATTTTTAGAGCTGTAATTTGTGTTGGTGTTGCGACAGTCAATGCTTGATCAATCGCTTCCTCGTTTGCCCGCTCAGTGCCAAACAAGGCTCCTGATATTCGCTCAACGGCAGCCCCTGCCAATGGCCCACCTAGAGCATGAGCAAGCTGTGGCGCAATGCCTGTTAAAACCCGAGCAATTTTCTTTTTTCTTGATCGTTTTCTCGTTTGTCTTTTTGTTAGTGCTTCGCCTGAAAGGGCTCCAGTTTTTACTTTTGCCGTGACTTTGCTTGCTGCCATATTGGCCTCCATTTTTCATTGACCTAAAAATTTTTATGGCAGGCAGCGTACGATGAAAAAAACTGTTAAGGATAAATGTCCAATAGATATCTAATTGTGTTATAGTTAGAATATCGACAGTAATGCATAGCTGTGACAAAAAAAGCTGCTTTTGTGCAGAAATACCCATGTAAGAGCTCAAAATAAAATTAAGCCTTGCAAAAAATAAATTTGCATTCGCACGCGGATCAACTCATGATTCGCAAACCATTTAGTTTGCGTTGTATCATTGTCCATTTTTTACAGCTGTATCGTAAGGTTGTGTGGGGCGTTATTGCTTTTGTTAACGAATGGAAAATGATGCGACTTGTTGGTCAGGAGGTGTGTTTCTTCCTGAATGTGAGCCAGTAGAGTAGCATTCGTTTTTGCACTGAAGTTTTTTATTGTAACGGTCCGTCGTTGCAATACCCCATATGAAAACCAATTGACTATGTTGTTCAAGCCATTGAATTTTTTTAAAGTTGCGTTTAATGCCCCGCTCCTGGTGATTGCAACAGGTGTAATGTTATCACTTTTATTTCGCTTGATTGATATGCCTGTGTTGCCGTCTGAAATGGTGGCAATGATGGGGGTCGCTGGCCTTGGTTTTCTATCATTCGCTGCTGGGACACAGTTTCGATTGAGCCGACTGGCAAAAATTTGTCCGGTTTCTTTTCGGCTATGCTTTGGTGGTGGACCTCTTTTTCTTCTTGCTTGTGGATTGGCTGCGTTCATTTTGATCCCGCAATTATCGCTGGCATCTGCTTTCTTGTTGGGCGGTGTCTTGATGTTAAACGGTTCTGCCTTTGATCGCCGTGTTGTCATGAATGCGCCCACCCCTGCACTTGTTAAAGCTGGAGTGCGATTAGAGAGTGCTGTTATTTTGTCTCTCGGATTGCCTATTGTTATATTGTTGCAAGGCAATGCGTCAGCCGCGGCTTTAGGGCAGGGTATGTTACTGCCATTATTGGCAACGAGTAAGGCTGTTATTAATGGGTTCGCCTTGGGGGGCTGTGTAGGCCTTGTAACGGCAATTATTGGTAATCGCTACTATATGAATTTTGGCAGTGGCCTTGCTGTTATCGCGGCTGCTTTGGTCATGATCATCGCTCCTGTGATTGGGGGACATCCGGTAATAGCTGCTGCAGCACTTGGCTTGATTTGGGGAGAGCAAAGCCGTGCAGGCTATGTTACTCGTATTAAGCTGCGGATGCATTTTGAGCATCTCATCATTCCCGCTACCTATCTTATATTTGGGTTTGTGCTTGCTCCGCGTATTTTTGAAGCTGATTTATTGGTGCTGACATTTGCCTTGGCCGCCGTCACTGTTATGCGTGCAGGCCCCCGTTTAGCTGCGTTGCAGCGATCTGCCTTGCCAAAAGAGGGGCAGGTTTTCTTTGCATGGTTCGGAGGAACACCTGGTGCTGCATCGGCCTTGTATTTATTGACGCTTTTGGATAGCGCTAATCTTCACAATCAGGAATTACTCCTGACTCTTGGTAGTGTTTGTGTCTTTGTAGGAGTTCTTACTGCGCGTTTGACATCCCAACCATTGGCACAAAATTATATACGCAACATGGCAACCGCGCACCGGCGAAATATGTTTGGCTAGGTTTATTGCTGATATTTGCTCAAGGTTAGCCCTGTTTTCCACAGAGGCTGCATTTTTACACTGAACGGCTTTTTCCACACTTCGGTTTAGGTTATGAAATCCCCTTAAATTAGTGTCTGTGTTTGCATTATTGCTGTATTCAGCTGGCTTTGAGTGCAATTACTGGCATCCATGCTGATAAACCCTGCTAGGATCCCCTGTGGCCCGAAACCTGAACAAACTTTCGGATATTGGCTCTTCCGTTGATATCAATACGGACCCTGGGGGCGCTATATCGAGTGAAACGGACAATATGACGAAAGAAACCAATGGTGAGAGTGGTAAGTACACACATGTCAGAGGGCAAAATGTAACTCACCGTGGTCTGGCAGAGCCTGTGGTTTCAAAAGGGGCGAGCGAGTTAGAGGCTGAATGGATTGATAGCGAGGTTGCGCGTTACCCTCTTGAGGGTGGTTTTGACGGCGCGGAACGTGATTGGAATGCTTTATCAAGGCAAGCATGGCACCTTTCCAGGATTACGGCTTTGTTCTTGCTATTTGCCATGATCGTGGGTTGGCCTCTGGGTGGTTACTTAGCCCACCGCGAGACTTTTGG
Source organism: uncultured Caulobacterales bacterium (assembly GCA_964529135.1). Taxonomy (GTDB): domain Bacteria; phylum Pseudomonadota; class Alphaproteobacteria; order Caulobacterales; family Parvularculaceae; genus CALLPQ01. The sequence continues at coordinate 5,937 of CAZGVP010000065.1, forward strand.
TACAGGCGCTGGCTGGTCTCTGCTCGGGGCATACCCGGCTGGTATTATTATGTTTGCGCTTGTGGTGCCTGCGCTCATTGTCTTTAGCGGCTATGTTTTGTCCCGCGCGATGACAACAACCCAGGCGGCCGAAGCGATGGCAAATGCTGCGCGCGCCTACACTGCCCCTGATGAAGTTGCATTACAGGAAATCGAGACTGTTGGAACTGCCGTTCGTTCACAGATGGATGGATTGAATGCAGGGCTTGATGCGGCACTGGTTCGTCTTGCTGATGCGGAAGCAATGATTCGCAAGCATGTGGACGCTATCGAGACAGCAGGTGAAGCGATAGAAATGCGTGCCACCAGTGCTGTGGAACGTGTAGCGACAGAGCGCACGAAGCTTATTGACGCGACGGAAAATCTTAATCAGCAAGCAGATGGTTTTGCTAACGCTATTGCGGAACGTACTGAAGCAAATATCTCAGCAATGGATCGTGCCGATGACGTTTCTCAGCAAGTAGAGGTTCGTTTTGACGAACGTCTTGGGGGGCTTGAGCAAGCAACAACTACTGCGCTCGATAGTTTCCGCCAGCTTTTAGAGGCGCTAGGTGGGGCGGATGAGAATGTCCGCACTACTGCTGAAGCGTTGAAAGACGCAACTGATAGAACTGTTGAGGCAACTGAAAAAACCAGAGCTGCTACATCGGATGCGAAACTCGCAGCCGATGAGGCCGTTCAACAAGCGGTTCTAGACGCGGCTGCTGCGGCCAATCACGAGACTGTACAAAAAGTGATAAGCGAGACTAACGAAAAAGCTGGTGAAGAAGCATTGGCAGTTGCACGTGAAGAGGCAAGCCGGATTGCTCGGGCTGCAGTAGAGAGTGCTGGGTTTGACTTTGAGAAAGTTGCTCGCGAGGCAAGTGATACTGCGAAAAATAATGCGGATTCCTTGTTAGAAAAAACACAGGAAGTTACGGACGCGGCTGCGGCCCGCAAGGAAGAACTGGATGCTACTCATAAAGCACTGGAAGCTGAGAACTCACGCCTTGAAAAACTAATAGGCGAACAAAAAGCCAGGGCAGAACGTCTTGCAACTGCAATTTCCGAACAAAGCGAAAAGCTTGCTCAGATTGCTGAAGCAACACCGGATGTAGAAGAAGTAGTTTATCCGTTGGGCCATGAAGAAACTAAATCTAAACGTAAAACCTTGGATGAGGATGTTTCTAAGAATAAGGCTTTAAAAGGTGATAGTTTAGCTGTTGGTGACCCTTTTAGGGAGGGTATTCATCATGAGCCTCAAATTGCTGCTACTGAAGCTATTTCCGGGGGCAAGAATTTGCGCCTTAGGTTTTCGGAAAATAAACCCGCATCATTGCAATCCTCGCAACAGCCTCTTGAGAACGTAGGGCCTAATATTACAAAACCTGTGAAACCGCAATCTGAACGATCTGATTTTGCACCGGCTGTGCAAAACCCTCGTGAAGACCTGCAGCGATTGAATGACCTTGCTAGAGACCTGGCAGAGAGCCGATCCGGGCGGATGGTTCCTGAAAATTCAGAGGCAGTATCTTCCCAAGGTGTTAATACTGACAAAGTTGAACCTGTTGATTTGCGTGGATCTTCTCTTCGACGTGAAAACTCAAGTTGGAAAGAAATTCTTGCAGCGGCTGATGATGCAGAGCCACTTGATCTTGGTACAGATGAAAAATTTGAGAGTATTGATGAGCAAGAAAAATCTCCTTTAGCATTGTCTGCAGAAAAGAGGGTAAGCGCCAGGGGTGAGTCGGAAATTCTATCAGGAGGGCTGATAGATTTAATGCCGGATACAGCTCTTGCAGCGTCTGCATCATTTAGCGGGCTTAATGTTGATTTGACTGAACGAGAGTTGCGTGCTTTTCGAGTGATTCACCTTCTTCAACAATTTACATTGAATCTCGATCATCGATTGTATGGGGAATGTCCATCAGCGCTACTTGCGCGGTTCGACAATGGCGATCGGAATATCTTCGCAAACAGATTATTGCGGCTCAATGAGGCCGATGTTAAAAAGCGTATTCGAGCTGAGAGCGCGCGTGATCGAAAATTTGAGACAGATATTCGGGCGTTTCTTAAAGAGTTTGATAGCCTTTTAGAAGAGGCCGCCTTATCTCCATCAGTAGATGAGGAGTTGCGAGAATATCTAAGTTCGCCTCTTGGGCGTATCTATCTTCTTATTGGTGAAATTGTTGGTTACTTTGCATAGCTTATATCGGGCTGATTTTTGTTTCCTTTGCTTAATATGTGAGTTTCATCATGATTGACCTAAAAGACCTAATCCGAACTATTCCTGACTACCCCAAGCCTGGAATTATGTTTCGTGATATTACAACGTTGTTGAATGATGCGCGTGGGTTTCGGCGTGTTGTTGATGAGTTGGTACAGCCTCTTGCGGGAGCTAAAATTGATAAGGTTGCAGGTATTGAGGCTCGCGGGTTTTTTCTGGGTGGAGCTATCGCTCACCAATTGAGTGTCGGGTTTATCCCTGTAAGGAAACAAGGAAAACTTCCTTTCGATACTTATAGAGAAAGTTACCAGTTGGAATATGGAACCGATGCGGTGGAAATTCATGTGGACGCCGTCCAAAAGGGTGAACGAATTTTATTGGTGGATGATCTCATTGCTACTGGTGGCACTGCAATAGCAGCTATCAATTTGCTGGAACGAGCGGGGGCCGTCATTGAGCTATGTTCTTTCGTCGTTGATCTCCCAGACCTTGGGGGGGCCAGCAAGTTAAGGGAAATGGGAAAAAAACTCGCGACCTTGGTCGAGTTTGAGGGTGAATAGCGTATGCCTGCTCATGCATACTATGTGACTATACTTATTCCTTGAGTGTTGAACTTCGGGTTTTAGCGATTTTTATTAGCGGTTGTTCTATATATTTGTGAACAAGTAACGCGGCAGTGATGCCCGATAAGAGATAGATAAAAATTAAGATGATATTGTCCAAGATCCCCGGACCAGCGAGTAGGTTTATTAATTTACCTACCACCAAGAACATGGGAATATGAATTAAGTAGAGTGAATAAGATGCATCCCCTAATCGTACTAACCAGCGCGGGGCAACCCGATCAGTATTCCACTCAAGTCCGATAACCCCATATAGCAATAGCCCAAAGGGTAGAGAAAACAAGAGCATGCGTCGAGCGTGTTCTGCAAACCATATAGGGTAAAAGTAATCTGCAAATAGAATAAATAAAATTAATAATATACCGACGGCGATAAGAGTCATGCTTCCTGGGTAAGGGCGAATGCCGCGCATCGCAAGAAAAGCAATAACTGCCCCTAATAAAAATTCAAACGTAAGTGGACTTGTTATGACAGCAAACCATGGGTTGAGTTCACGTAATCCGCAAAGCCAACCAAGTAAAACCAATATGCCCCACCCGGCTAGGAGGAGTGGTAGGAATTTACGATGGAAGAGAAGCATTACTGAAAAGATAAGGTAAAAATACATTTCATGGACTAGTGTCCAACCAACAGGGATGATTGGAAACTGATCATCTGGAAGTAGAAAAAAAGACGCGATATAATTATCTATAGGTGTGTCTTCGCCGAAAAGAATTTTCTTGCCAGCATAGAGAACAATAAGTCCGACCGTTAGAACCCAATAAAGCGGGTATATACGAGTGGCGCGGCGATAGAAAAATCCGAGCGAAGCATTAATGCCATGGCCATTATTGTGATTAGGGTCTGCATTTTTTGGTGCAGTCACATACACCATAATAAACCCCGAAATCAAAAAAAACAGATCAACGCCACTCTCGCCCATCCGAAGGAAAGCTGGTAAAAGTTGTTCCCCGCCACCATAATCACGCTCAGCCCCAACAATATGGGCTACAAACACCAACAATGCAGCTATACCGCGCAATGCCTGTATATTAGTGATCTGGCGTGATGGGCTATTTTCCTTTGCGCTTATTGTCGGGCTCATAGGATCTCTTTATAACGTTTCTTTATGGTCGATGCCTCTGGGGTAAATCGGCGTAATACTCTTTTGGAGGGGTTATGGATTTTGTCGCACGGGTTACACTGCCCGCCCTGAACTTCCTGTCAACACTATTCGTTTTTGCTGTGGGATTGTTTGTTTTGATGGTGATTGCATTCTATTTTATAGACCGTAATCAATCCCGTGACGCCGTGCGTCATAATTATCCCGTCGTGGGACGGTTTCGCGACCTTTTTACCCATTTGGGAGAATTTTTTAGGCAATATTTCTTTGCGATGGACCGGGAGGAAATGCCCTTCAATCGAGCTGAGCGTGATTGGATTTATAAGTCTGCAAAGGGTAAAAATAATACACAGCCATTCGGTTCAACCCGAAACCTATCACTCGCCGGCACGCCGATTTTTGTGAATTGCGCATTTCCAAGATTAGATGAAGAGGCATTGGATCCGCCGGCTGTAGTCTATGGTCCGTATACAGCTAACCCATATGAAGCTTCTTCTATTATCAATATATCTGGAATGAGTTACGGCGCTTTATCCAAGCCTGCTGTACGTGCTTTGTCTCATGGTGCAAAAAAAGCAGGTTGTTGGATGAATACCGGGGAGGGGGCTTTGTCGCCATTTCACCTTGAAGGTGATGCTGATATTGTTTTTCAGATCGGTACAGCCAAATATGGTGTCCGCAATGATGATGGTTCCCTTTCTGAAGAGAAGCTGGCGAAACTTGCTGCCCGACCACAAGTGAAGATGGTTGAAATAAAGTTGGCGCAAGGGGCAAAACCTGGCAAAGGCGGAATTCTGCCAGCTGAGAAGGTTAATGCTGAAATTGCCAAAATTCGTGGAATCCCTAAAGGTCAGGCCTCTATTTCACCAAACCGTCACCCAGAAGTGGATAGTATCGGGGACTTGTTGGATTTTGTTGCACGTGTGCGTGACGTGTCACAATTACCGACCGGTTTTAAAACTGTTATCGGTGCTTATGGTTGGATTTATGAGTTATGCGATGAAATTGAAAAGCGTGGTACTGAGCATGCGCCAGATTTTATAACGGTTGATGGCGGCGATGGTGGCACGGGCGCGGCTCCAATGTCGTTGATGGATAATGTTGGCCTGCCTTTAAAACAGGCCTTGCCTACTATTATTGATATATTGGAACGCAAGGGTTTGAAGAACCGAATTAAGGTTATTGCTTCAGGTAAAATGGTAACACCAGCAGAAGTTGCGTGGGCTTATTGTGCCGGTGCTGATTCAGTTCTCACAGCGCGCGGATTTATGTTTTCTATTGGCTGCATTCAGGCGTTAAAATGTCATACAAATAATTGCCCAACAG
>CAZGVP010000066.1:0-11140 GCA_964529135.1 uncultured Caulobacterales bacterium
CTATTGGCCGAGGCTGTGTGAATGCGTTTTCACACAGCCTCGGCCCTTTCCAGACTTCCACCACCATCGCCATAAAGGGAAAAAACGAACACATTTCGGACATTCACCGACTGGTAGGCTAATTAATTCTCTTAGGTATAGAATGGTAACTGGCGTATCTATTTCTGGGAGGTCACCGGAATAAGGTCGACTCTTGTGGCTGGCTTAGCAATCGTAGCAATGCTTTCGCCTGCACGGACGGGTGGTCCCGCAAGGCCGTAGAGCGTAAAGCCTGCAATTGGAGCTTTTACGGTTTCAACTAGAATCCCTTGATAGTCATGGATCGTACCGAGAGTTTCGCCCTTTTCTACTAAACGTTTCGTGCTTGCGGTCGGTGTCCAGACGCCTGAGTGCTTAACCGGAACCGACTGCGTTCCTTCAAAGTATCGCAATGATTTTTTCACTTGGTTACCGGCAGGATCGAGCATACCAAGCTTGCTAAGGCCGCGTTTCACGCCGGATACGATCGCTTCTATGTGATCCGGATCGCGGCTGCCATTTTGCCCGATTTCAATGAGGATGGTCGGTAGCCCTTGTGCAACGGCCTGCCGGTTCAGTGACCGGCGCCGGTCAACCTGTTCCTGCGTATTCATGGAATAGCGAACAATATTGGGAAACCCCATGGCTTCCGCAAAGTTAAAAGCGCTTTGGTAGTCTGAAGCAAGGGGCCCGCCATAGACACCTACAAATGCGGCCAGCCATTCCGCACCATCGCCGCTGTGTACATCCAGAACAAAATCAGCCGCGGGGATTATTTTTGAGGATAAAGCCCAAGCGATACGTTCTGTCTGCGTTCCGTCAGGGGCACCTGGAAAAGATCGATTGAGATTTTTGCGATCATATGGATTGACGTATGGTGAGCGCCCTTCAAAAGCAGGAATATGAGCTACCCTGACGATCATGAATGTTCCAGAGAGTTTTTTTGGATCAATTTCATCTGCAAGCCGTTGGGCCGCCAGGATGGGGGCAAACTCATATCCATGGGTACCAGCCACCATCAGAACTATCGGTCCAGGCAATATGCCTTTGATAACAGACACTGGAATGAATGTTTCGGGGTCAGTATCTCCCGCCGGAATTCCGATGCGTAAATCGGTACGCTCACCGACGGGCATATTCTTTGTGAAGCTTTCGATGCTCACCTGCGCCGAAACGAATGGAGTAAAGATGAAGAGACAGGAAAATAAAAACAGTATCGCTATCTGGCGTATCATAGCTTCAATTCCTTTCTTTGGCACGTTCACTCTCATGACGAACATGGTGCAAATTTCGGAAGACTTTCCATTATCTCAGTTGAGTATTTTTTATTTCCAAACAGCATACCATAGTAAAACTCTCGAAGGGTGGCATGAAAATCCCGCACACAGCGATCATATGCCTGGAAGGAGGGGATATCGGTCTGCGCTGCTGAAGTGAACGCCCGATCAACCAGTAACGGCGGCGAGATAAATGAGATCAACCCCATAGCACGGTCACGGGCAGCAACACCTTCACGAAGCTCTTGGGACATGGTTTCGACGGTTTGATCGCCGACCTGTTGAAAAGCGTAGTACCAATACCAGTCAAAACCTTCGCTAACGGGCTCAGCATCCACCCATTCCGGATGACGTTCATAAAAGGGCGTCATGGTCGCCTCTCTTGGAAGGTCCCAGGCATCATTGACGGCTTCTCGTTGAGTGAGAAGAAGTTCTCCCCCCTTGGGCACTGGCACCCTATTCTCAACGATCAGCTTGCCGCCGATAGGCAATGCCACAGCCAGGGCGAACCAAACGCCGAGAAGCAATGCCGCAGCCGTTGGTCCTGCTTCGACGCGGGCAGTAATAAACAGGGAAAGCCAGGACCAAAAGGCGAAATTCACTGCAACGGCAAGAAGAACAATAAGCACATTTGTAACGCTTGCTGCACTCATAAATGCAGCGATGATAAATGGCGTCATGACACAGACGAACAATAAAACCGTCCGCAATAAAGCACGTCCTTGCAGAATGCGCGGGCCATTACCACTGGTAGCTGATAAAAATGTCCATCGATTATTGCGTGCTTCACCCGCCTTCAAGTCATGAAGGAGAAGGATCAATAATAGAGGGAGTAAAAATGCAGTGGTGAATGCGAAATCAAGTTTACCGACTCTCGATAATTCAGGGTTTCCTGCATCTGTCTCGTAGATTTGCCCCTCGAGGGCCAACATCCGAATACGATGTTTCCACGGTAGGTCATCACGAATACCCCGCGCAGCGAAGGCAAGCGCCGAAGGAGGATCGTAAGTAAAATGAAAAGCGTAATAGGCAGCGCTCCCAGCGTCGCCTTGGTCTTCTAAGGTGTAAGCCCTATCGCTATCGACCATTTGTTTAACGCGTTCGATTTGCGCCCGTTCTGTGCTGATTTCTCGTATACCGCTGAAAACCGTAAAAACTGAGAGTGATGCCCCCACAATCAGCGTCAATATGACTACAGGATCACGAAGGGCAAAACGAAGCTCTCTGAGGGCACTATCCATTATCCACCTCCGGCAAACGACGTACGCCGATAAGGCCGATAAAGCCCATTCCAATTGCCCAGGCCAAAAGTACACTCAATGTCGGCAAGATTCTCACAATACGGTCCTTGGCCGGATCAGGTTGAAACTTGAAGTCACTTAATATACGCCAGTTCTCTGCGCTAATTCTTGCCTTTCTTGACGCTTCATCACTGTTATTGCGATTAATATCATCTGTGTACGATAATTTTTCAACATGAGCTTTATTCAAACCTTGAACGAAGTCAAATCGTGCTGTCTCAGCTTCCCGCAAGAAACGATGATGCGTTCGTAAATCCGACCCGGCCACAGTCATAGAGGTAGATTGAAGGGCAATAAAAGGCGATACAAAGGATAAAGTTCTTACAAATTTCGCTTGCGCGGCCTGCTTTGCCATTCGCTTCTCAGCATACTCATTGAGAACCTTAGTAAGGTCCTCCTCTGAGGTCATTGCCACCATGCCTCGAAAGTTGATGGGTAAGTCATCGACAGACTCGACGCCATATTGTTCCAGTAAGTTTGCGCGAAGTCGGTTAAATGCAGGGTCACTCGCATTATGGCCATCGCCTAACTCACGCAACGAAACTAAAACATCCATGTCGGTTTCGATCTGGCTGGCAGTTGGGATCGTAACATTGGCCGCACTCGCCACAAACCGCGGCGCAAGTACTGAAAGCCCAGTCCACACGGACAAGAGAACAAGTAATGCTGTTGAGGGGCGCTTACACCACGCAGATGCCGCTGAGATTATTAAAATCCATACCAACAGATAGAGAGCATATCCGAGAAAAAAGGTGAGCCCGACGATGGGAACCGCGCCAGAAAAGACTATGCCAATCAGCAATGGGATGAGAAGTAATCCGCCCACACCTGCCAGTGCGGTGGTCTTGCCCAACCAAATCATCACTGGGGAAACACCAGATGTTACGAGCTGTCGATCAGTACCAGCTTCGCGTTCACGAGAGATCGCACCAAACCCAGCAACAACCAATACCAATGGAATAAGCAATTGATATGCTATAGCAGGCGTGAGTAATGCAAACGGTCCGGCCTGCGCGCTATCATAGCTCTGAGAAAAAGTTGCCGAGTTTTGTCGATGCCCTTCAAGAAACATAACCGTACCAGTATACGGATCAACACCTGGATCAAGCGTCGCGAGGGGAGCTGGTGATCGAAACACATAGTGGCCATAGTGCACCATGCGGTGAGGATGACGGTCAGGCTGATCACGAAATGTCTCCTCAGCTTTCATTTGCAGAGATTCTCGTGTTTCCCGTTCATTCTCTATTTGGTTTGTTGTGGCAAACAAAGACGTCGCAACCAAAATGAGCGCCAAGAAGGCTGTTGCCGCGCCCAGTTTTGAACGTATCCAGAAGCGCCATTCATCGATGGCAATGGTCAGTATAGTGTTCATAAGTTACACTCCTGATGCGAAGGCACGATGAACCTCATCAGGTGAAATTTGTCCGCCCTCAGGGGCTTCAAAATTTCCGACTAATGTTCCGTTACGCAACAGGCCGACGCGTCTAGCCACCTGACATGCACCATACACATCATGGGTAACCATCAGCACGGTTGTTCCTGCGGAAGAGAGTTTCCTTATCAGCTGGTTGAATTCATCAATTGCAAGCGGATCAAGGCCCGTGGTCGGCTCATCCAGGAACAAAATTGGCGCTCGTCGCAGAATAGCCAGTGCAATTGCCACTTTCTGGCGCATGCCCTTTGAATATGACGACAACCGCCGACCACGCGCCTCAGAAGCAAGGCTCACTTCATCTAAAGCCGCTTCGATTTCAGATGATGGGCGTTTCAGCTTGGCGAGGGAAAGAAAATACTTGATATTCTCTCGCGCGCTAAGGTGCGGATAGAGATTGGCAGCTTCTGGCAAATAGGCCGACTTTTGACGAACGTAAGCCACATCGTCGGTCACTGTTTCTCCAAACACCTTGGCGCTACCTGCCTTAGGCGTCAGAAACCCTAAAAAGGTAAGAAGCGTTGTCGATTTGCCAGCGCCATTTCCACCAAGGAGAGCGAAAACATCGCCCTCCTTGACCATAAAGCTTACGCAGTCAAGCACGCGGTGACCTCCCCGATCAACGCATAACGATTCAGCTATGAGAATAGGTTCAATCATTGATTAAAACTTGTAAGCGGCGGTAAAGCGGAACTGTCTTGGCGTACCAGGCTGAATCCAGACATCCGCGAACGAGTTTGTAAAAAATACTTCGTCGAACAGATTGTCTATGTCCAATCGAACTGAAACACCCTTGAATGGTTCAATTTCACCGAACAGTCTAACGGTAGTGTATGCAGGCAAGGTGAAGTCTGAACCCACAAACCCATTACGTTCGCCAACATACAAAAGACCACCACCGAACTGAGCAGGGATGGGCCCCAAATCAAGGCTTTGAGCAATCTGAAAGTTTAGCTGATGTTCTGGTGAATTGATCACTGGATCGCCAGCATCAATTGTGAAACCGAAACCGTCCGCATCCGCAAAACTATTGGAGAATACGGCATCAGTATAAGCATATGAAAGCCAAAGGCTGGTCCCGGTATTGAAATCTAGGTTCGCATCGATTTCAACGCCCGTGCTTTCAGCTTCACCTGCAGGAATTGAGAAAAACCCAACAGCGGTGGCTTCAGGTCTGTCATCATTCACCAGGAAATTGCTTTGCTCTACCCGGAAGTATGTAACGCCGACTGATCCGTCGATCGCATCAGTAAATTCCCCAAGGTCTGCCTTAAAGCCGAATTCTGCAGACTCGGTTATGTTCGGGTCAAATTGATTGCCCTGAAAGTCCTGCCCGGTTTGTTGGCGAAATCCTTCTCCATAAGAGGCATATAAACTGAAACCATCATTAACCCGGAATACAATTCCACCTTGGGGTGAAACACGAGAGTCGGCTGATTCTATAGTTGTTGATGGCGTACTGATAAAGTTTGTGAGATCTTGCTCAAAATCATCATAACGCAACCCAAGCCGAATTTGCAGTTTCTCGCCCAGATCGATTTGATCTTGAATATAAAACCCAAATCCCCTCAATACTTCATTGCGCCGCGTATTCGGTGTTGCTGGAGGGTTTAGATTCACGCCGAAAACAGGATTATCGATCGTTAGCAGTAGATGTTCAGCAATAAGGTCCGGATCGGTTAAATCCCCGCCAGCCGGAAACCGTGACCGGAACCGGTCAATGATAAGAGTATTGTCGAATCTGTCATAATCTGCACCTACAATAAGGCGGTGGCGCAGAAAGCCTGTTTGGAAGTCCCCGGCCAGCTCACCACGAAAGACGATATAGTCCGAATCAAAATCACGTGGCCGGAAAAATCGGGATATCGTCGTACCATCTATGAAAAAAGTCTGCCTAGAGCCGAATTGGGGTTCAAATGCATCCCCTTCAAGACTGGTTTCCCTATAACCGAAACCGCCCAGGAAGCTCCAATTTTCATTAAAGTCATGTTGGGCCTCAAACTGATGGCCAACAACTTCAGTTTCAATTGGCACATTCTCACCAGTGAATAACTCTCTTGGTGAAAACCCAAATTCTGGAGAGAACACAACACCGCGATCAAAGGGGATATTGTACTTGGTAAATTCGAGTTCATATACAAGGTTTGTGCTTTCGGTCGGTCTCCAGGCTATCGATGGGTAAAACCCATATTTTTCTATTTCTACCCCTTCTCTGAAACTTTCACTATCTTCGTAAAATCCAACGAGTCGCACGCCAAACTCATCGCTTTCCCCAAAACTCGTTTGAACATCACCTTCAAAGCGATACTGTTCCCAGCTACCTATTGTACCCCGAACGTAACCACCGGTTTCAAATTGTGGACGTTTGGTGATCAGATTCACCGTACCGCCTGGTTCACCGCGCCCAAACAGGGCTGAACGTGGGCCTTTCAAAACTTCAACAGCCTCAATGCCAACGAGATCACGCGGGCCACCAAAGCCACGCCCCGCATTGAAACCATTGACAAGAAACCCGCTCGGCAGATTGATATCACCTGCAAACCCGCGAATGGAAAAACTGTTCCACAGACCGCCAAAATTATTCTGACGCGCAACAGAAGCTGAAAGGTCAAGAGCCTGGTCGAGGTTCAAAACACCGGCCTGCTGCAAAACTTCGCTATCGATTAATAGGTCTGATTGAGGAATTTCAAGAGGTTCGAAGTCCCCCCGATAAGCTTGGCGAGTCCCTTCCACAATAATTGTGTCATCATCCGACACGAGGCCATCAGTGATTTGAGCATTAGCCGTTGAAGCGAATGCGAGAGCGATTGTGCCAAAAGTTGCGCCGCCGAGCAGGAAGCGCTTGAAGGTTAAAGAAGTCATGTTGATGTATCCTAAGCAAATTGATTACGCATAGAGCGCAGCCCCACCGGAACTACGGTCGTTTAATAGTTTGAAATTTTTGATGGTTCGCCCCGCCGAGCTTTTGGCGAAAAGCGTTCGCTTCGTTGCTTAGGAAACTGGCGGCGCACGAGCTCTGGCGTTGCCAATGTATTTTTGCGCAGGCTGCGCCAATATAATTGGCTCAGGCATCACTCTTGCGGACATACTCGTGAAATCTTGAGAGCTAACTAAATCAGAATCATCAAGGTGTGACGCTGCCACACAAAACGTACATTCTGGTGTCAGCCTGTCATCATTATCTTCAAGATGGATGTGGGAGCTTGCCTGTACTTGGGTGAAAAGAAAAAGAGCCGCCAGGCTACAAGCCAGCAGCGCGCCCCAATTGATATTTCTCTCAACCCATTTCACAATTATGTTATTACTCACTTGGTTAACGAAGGCAAGACGGATTCGACCGGACATTCTTAGGGGGGCACGCTTTTCACTAATGTAAAATGATGAGATTATTATAATTCAATGGTGCTTGAGATCCTTAGTGCATCTTCGACGTCAACACCTAAATACCTTACGGTGTTTTCGATTTTGGCGTGGCCGAGCAGAAGCTGCACGGCCCGCAAATTGCCAGTCTTGCGATAAATTTGCGTTGCTTTGGTGCCCCGGAGGGAATGGGTTCCATACCTTGATGGATCTAGGCCGATTTCTTCGACCCAGCCTAAAATGATCCGATTGTATTGGCGCTCCGATAAATACTCCCGCGTCGAAATCCGCGACGGAAATAAGTGGTTACCAGCGACCAGACCAGCTTTGCATATCCATGTATCTAGCGAGATTGCCGTTGTGGTTGTAATTTCAAATTGGACAGGACGTCCGGTTTTCTTCTGCACGATCATGACGCGATCACGGATCGAGCCATTGGTCGAAATATCTTCGATGCGCAGTCGAACCAAATGTATTGACCCAGCTGAATCTGCTCAGTTTACGCTGCTAATTGATAAGTCTCATATGGTGTTCTCATATTCAAGGCCTGGTGTGGTCTTCGTGTGTAATATAATGCAATCCAAACACTGATAGCGCGGGTTGCATGGGTCAGGCTTTCGAAGCGATGTCGGTGCACGCATTGCTCTTTCAGCGACCGGATCAATCGTTCCATCATACCATTTTGTTGCGGACAGTGCGGGGTAATAAATTCCTGTTTCAGTCCATAGCTTTTCGCCAGGGCAGTGTAATGACGGGAAGTAAAAACCAAGCCGTTATCACTGCGCAACAGGAAGGGTGTTTCCACACGGCCCAGCGTGCCGAACCAGGCGATGAGCGCGTGTTCCAATGCAGAAGCGGCGGTTGTCGCCTTGCCGCTACGCGACAAATGCCAGCCGAGCAACTCTCGCGTATGACAGTCCATCACCAGGGCAATGGTGGCCCAGCCGTCTCTTCCTGCCCACACACGCGCAAGATCCGTAGACCAACGTTCATTAGGAGCGGTTGCCACTGAGGGCTTGGCCTCAATCCGTGGTCTGGCACCCGTGGAGCGTTTCCTCACCTGCCAGCCTTTAAGCTGGAATATGCGCTGCACGGTGTTTTTGTTGAAACCCAGCAACCAAGCCACCGTGCGATAGCCAAAAGACGGGTTCTCCTCAATCATTGCCTTGATTGGTTCCTCCAATTTGGGATCAATCTTCGGTGGAGCTTTGGTCGGTTTGTAATAGACAGTACGCCTCGGTACACCGAACCATTGGCAAAGCCTGATAATGGGAACCTTTAAGCCCTCAGCAAGGAAGCCCTCATGAATGCTCCGGATCATTTGTCGTCCTCCGCATCCATAAGGGCTTCCCACTTTTTTCGCGCACGTAACTCCAGCATTGCCTCGCTATAGGCATGCTGGAGGTCTTTCAATTCCTTTTCGTATTGCTCTTTGACATCAAGCGGGTTGGCTTTGAGGGCATTCTCCATGCCTGTGCGCGCATCATCCATCCAGCCTTCGATCTCCGACGGGCTCAGATCATAATGACGACTTGCCTCAGCCACCGTCGTCTTACCCTGAAGGATCTCTATGACCAGCGCTGACTTGCGCTTGGCCGTCCAACGTTTGATTTCTTCTGTCATACCATCGCTCATTGCTATTTCCTTTCTAACTATAGCATGAGCAGAAAATCACTGGGTCGGTACAGTCATCTGTTTTTTGCCCGTTCTGTTCGCCTTTTCAGCCAGTAAAGCTTTGCGAGATTCCATCTCAGTGATCTTTTTGGAGCATGCTTTTGCAACATGATCACTGTCAGCGTCAGCCAATCTGTCCACAAGTAGATCAACCTTCTTATCAAGATCATCTATCTGTTTGCGGAAGGCTTGAGCGCGGTTATCAGCTTGCAGTGACATGCGATCCCAAAGCTTGTTTAGCATGGTCTTGGCAACCTTAAAGGTGGCTTTGTGTGGTTTCATTTGCGCAACCAGATCGGCAAAGTCACCTTCCTCCAGAACCCGCGTTTTCCGACGGATATCGTGCTCTGCTTGTCGATTCGTTATAGAATAAACTGTCAGCCAAGGTCGGGGGGGCATACATAAATCCCAGTGCATCCGTTACGATATGACGTTTACGCCCTTTTATTTTCTGGCCGGCATCATAGCTGCACGTACCACCACTTTCAGTTGTCTTGACAGATTGACTATCTATCACGCCAGCGACGGTTCCGCTTCGCGCCCTTCAACACGATGCGTTGCCATTGCCAGTACATCATTGATAATCTCGAACAACCCTGCGTTGCGAAATTTGTAAAACCAGTAGCGCACTGTTGAACAAGGAGGGAAATCTTTTGGTAGCAAAACCCACGCGATACCACCCGCGGCAATATATTGCATCGCATTTCAAATATCACGCACACTTACTTTTCGTGGGCGGCCAACCGTGGTCGGCGATGGCATGAAGGGCTCTATCAATTCCCATTCCCTATCAGTAACATCGCTTGCATAACGCTGCGAACTTCTGTCATGCTGCGCTCGAGTGGTTTTGGTCCAGGCCATTTGGTCCTCCGTCGTCTTCGCAAACAACGTTGAATCATAAGTCGCTGAAATCACTCAGTATTAATTTTGAATTGGGCTCTTAGGTTGCTAGTGATGCAATGATGCTTGGTACTTTAACTTTTTTACTGGCTCTCGGAGCTTCGGTTTATCTGTTGATACGGGTTGCGGATGAAACGCGACGTGGTGCGAGCTCTCTAGATAGAGAGCAGGGTGAAACCGATAAAAGAGCAAAGCTCAGGTGGTTCCAGGATAAAGAGAATTTGCTAAAATTGATTGTTTTATTAGCCTTATGTGCAGCGCTTTTTACCGCAAAACTCTGGCCTCTCGCCTTGATGTTGCTTGTGGCGGCAGGGTGTATAACAGCAGTGGAATTCTGGCGGCAGGGGGCTGCTTCTACAATTGAGATGGGGCAACAGGATCGAGAAGAGCAGAAATCTGAGAAGTTCATTTCTTTGAAGGAGGCGTATGAGATATTGGGCCTTGAGGAAGGGGCGAGTAAAGAATCAATACGTTCCGCCCATAAGAATCTCATTGCTCAATTGCACCCAGATCGAGGCGGTACAGATTATTTGGCGGCTAAAATCAATGAATCCAGAGTGATTTTGTTGGCTGAAATCGAAAAAAAATCGAATTAGATTAAAAATAATGCATTTTTTAAGGCTATTTCCCTTAATAAATCCATTTTTTGAAATATATTGAAACTTAAGCGTGTGCCTGTGTGGTGCGCTTTTTTGTACAGATAACTGGCTGTTATGAGTAAAATTTCCTGCTTTGACTGTAATGTTTCTTTGAACTGGGTTTAATTAAGGCTATCCAAGTCCTTTTCTTGAAAGAAGAATGATTTTATTTTTACTCACCATATATCTGTGTTGCAAATAATTCGTGAGCATTCGTCTCATTTTCGACATATTTAGGCCCCGCGATGCCTGCAATTAGGCAACATAGTGTTCATGTTACCAGGCAACTGGTGATCGGCGAGACGGACGGCGTATCTCTCCCCCACGCAAGCTTCTGTCTCGCCACCTACTTTGGCTCGAGTGTAGTTTTGAGGCCAAGTTGGCAATGTATAGTTTTGAGTAGAACAAAAAAATTACTGCTCTGCAGTATGGCGAGGCGAGGTTTCTTTCTCTCCCCCCAAGCACTCCTCGCTTCGCCACTTTTTTGTAATAATTTATTCCATTTATATATGACTTAAGTTGAGCTAGGCGCTGCAGCTG
>CAZGVP010000067.1:0-11139 GCA_964529135.1 uncultured Caulobacterales bacterium
GATACCACCACTTCAACGATTGCACAGACATCTGATGGTCCTGCACCAGGCAGTCAGGCTGATCTTGAAAATGCTGCAGGGCACCGCGTTTTCTTTGGCTATAATGAGTGGGCGCTGACGCCACAGGCGCAAACTGTGCTCGCAAGGCAAGCTTCATGGATGAAAGAATATCCTGAGACACGTGTTCAAATATCAGGTAACTGTGATGAGCGCGGTACACGCGAATATAACCTTGCTCTTGGTGCACGGCGCGCGGAAGCAACAAGATCATATCTGGTAAGCTTGGGTGTAGATCGCTCGCGTATTACCACTGTTTCCTATGGTAAGGAAAAACCAATTGATCCACGCTCTAATGAGTCAGCATGGTCATTGAACAGGAACGCGACAACCACCCTTAGTGGTATTGGCGCGTAACTCCTTTTTTGATTGATAAAATCAGATAAGCGCCTGCCATTATGGCCGGCGCTTATTTTTTGCCTTATTTTTGTGTTCCTGATTTGCTATAATGGTTAATATATTGGGCTTTCATAGTGGCCTGCTAACAATTGAGATGGTTCCCATGCAGCGTTTTCATATCCTGTCATTATTTGTTTTGTTGACGGTTTGCTTTGGTGTTGAAGCACCTGCCCATGCCGGTAAAAAAGAAGACATAGAGGCTTTGCGGCTAAAAACACTGGCTTTGGAGAGCCAGATTGCCTCCTTAACTCAGCAAACTGGTCAAACTGATGCTGATGCCACATTAAAAATTTCGCAATTACAGCGAGAAAATCAACAGCTGACGGGTCAGGTTGAAACACTCTCCAATGAGGTACGCCAGATGCGTGCTCGCTTGGATCAGGTGACCCGTGTGCTTGCAGGTGAGAGCTTTTCTGGTCTTGATACTATTATACCACCAGGGGCCCCACCAGCGGCGACGGCTCCCGGTTCGAATTTTGGCGCTTCCGCTCAACCCGGGGCTACTCAACAAGGGCCAGGCCAGGCGGGGGTTGTTGCACCGCTTAATGGGCCTGTGAGTGATGATCCAACGGCTCTTGGTCCCGTTACAGGGGATGGTTCCAGTAAACCGACAGGCAGTGAAGTCGCTACTGGTAACACAACCAAGTCTGCAACAAATGGCGTTCAACTGCCAGCAGACCCTAATGAGGCATATGCGTACGCCTCTAACTTTCTGTTGACCGGCGATTACATCAAGGCGCGTCAGGCATTTGAACTATATGTGCAGTCTTTCCCTAAGTCGGTGCATACACCAGATGCGCGGTTCAGGCTTGGTGAAATTTATCTGGCGACGGGCGCTAATACTGATGCTGCACAGGCCTTTATCGGCCATATCCGCGATTATCCATCAGACCCAAAATCAGCAGAAGCTCATCTGAAGCTTGGAACCTCGTTTGCGCGTATGAAGCAGACGACTCAAGCTTGTCAGATTTATAAACAAGTTCGTATTAAATTTCCGAATGCGTCACAAATTGTTCTTTCCAGAACTGAGTTGGAAATGCAGCGGATTGATTGTCGCTAGATTTTTTCTTGTAGTTCGTTGGTGCCCTGAGAAATATATAATAGGTGCCGTTCCGGCATGGCGTCCTGATGATGACTGATACGCTTTGCCCTGATGCATTTGTCAATAATCTGGCTTCGCTGAATTTACCGGCGAGGGTGTTACTGGCTGTATCAGGCGGGCGTGATTCCATGGTGCTTGCAAGCTTATGCGCAAAAATCACAAAAGATGTTGGTTCAACTCAAATTGGCCTCGAGGGGACAACTTTCATAGCAGTAACAGTGGATCATGGGTTACGTGTGGGGGCAGCGCGTGAGGCGAATCATGTTGGGGAGTTGTGCAAAGGATTTGGAATTGAGCACCACATTCTTACGCGTGATGCCAGCTTAAAAATTGAAACTGCAATTCAGGAAGAAGCTCGTAATGCACGCTACGCCCTTTTGGTACGAGCTGCGTATGAGTTTGATTGCGATGCCATTATCACAGCGCATACACAAACTGATCTGGCTGAAACAGTAATGATGCGTCTTGCGCGAGGTTCCGGGATGGTTGGACTCGCTGGAATGCGTCGTGAGCGGATGGTTGCGGCAGGTGCGGGCTATCCTGTAAGGCTGATCAGGCCGATGCTCGATATTTCGCGCGAAGCGATAACCAACTTCGCAGATGAGAACGCTATTGCTTATGTTGATGACCCGAGCAATCAAAATGATGTGTTCGAGCGGGTTCGATATCGGGCTTTGCTTGTGGCTCTCGATCAGCAATCATTATTAACTGAAAAGGCAATTGCTCAAACCGCTGGTCGCTGCGCAAGGGCATATGCGCATCACATGGATCAGGTAACGCAATATTTTGTCGATGCTGGCGGTATATTTCATGGTTGGGGTGCGATTGAGTTTGACCGGAAACGTGTTGATTCAAAAGGTCATGCGCCGATGTTTTCACGGGCACTCTATGCTGCAGGTGGGGCAGAGCATCCTCCCGATGAAGAGGCAGCACGTTCAACAATTCGAAAAGCTCTCGAGACTGGTGCGGCAACGCAATCTGGTGCGATGGTTATCGTGGATCAGACGCGTCTCATCATAATGCGCGAGCCGGCCGCGCTTTTTGGGCGCGGGCGACGCGATGAAGCTCCGATATCAATCACGCTAGGCCCCGGTGAAAAAGGCCTATGGGACCGGCGGTTTATCTTTGAAAACGTGCGAAGCGAGGGCATGTTTATTGTTGCCCCCCGTCCAGCAAATATGCCTCTTCCAACAGCTTTTTCTGGAGCAAAACGGTGCGCAGATGGCCTTGCAACTGTTTCGGCGGTGCCTATTGATGAGCACTCAAGCCATGAATATGCCTTGCCAGGAAGGCTTCCAGAAGGGTGTCGGATGGCATCACTTTTACCGGAACGATTTAACGCAAATGTGGTTCGATACCCTTAAGTAGCCATTTTTATGGGTTATTGAACAAAAACTTCTAACAATCCCTTGCATGAGGGTATGGCGCTGGGCTTTCTTAACGCCTATCTGTTAGAGATGAACGACAGAGTATATTCGGCTTTGCCCAAAATATGCGTTGTCCTCGAAATTATGGTGGTGCAGGAAACACCGCCCAAAAAGGAGCACCCATGACCGGTCGCAATCTCCTCATCTGGGGTCTTGTATTTTTATTCTTTTTGTTCGCGCTGCAACTCTTTGAGATGTCGTCGCCCGGAGAGAATGTACGCAAGCTAAGCTATACCGATTTTTCCACGCAACTCACGCAGGGTAATGTCAAAACGGCGATTATTGATAGTGAAGAAGGCCGGGTTGAAGGCAAGCTCAATGGTGGCGAGACCTATACAACAGATGTCGGAGGGCAGGAAGATGTAGCCAAATGGTTAAATGAGGCTGGTGTTGATACCACTGTTAAGCCCAAACAGGAATTACCACTCGCGCTATCTATCCTCGTGAATGTGTTGCCATTCGTGATTTTTCTGGCTTTTATCTTTTTTGTTATGCGCCAGATGCAAGGAGCCGGCGGCAAGGCGATGGGCTTTGGTAAATCCCGTGCAAAACTCCTGACTGAGCGGCAGGGCAGGGTTACCTTTGATGATGTAGCCGGTATTGATGAAGCCAAGGAAGAACTTGAAGAAATCGTTGAATATCTAAAGGATCCAATGAAATTTCAGCGTCTGGGCGGTAAGATACCTAAAGGAGCTTTGCTGGTAGGCCCTCCAGGGACAGGTAAAACACTTCTTGCCAGAGCGATTGCTGGAGAAGCCAATGTTCCTTTCTTTACTATTTCCGGTTCTGATTTTGTTGAGATGTTTGTCGGCGTTGGTGCCAGCCGAGTGCGTGACATGTTTGAACAGGCGAAAAAGAACGCTCCATGCATCATTTTTATTGATGAGATAGATGCGGTTGGGCGCTCACGGGGCGCGGGCCTTGGTGGCGGTAATGATGAACGCGAACAGACATTAAATCAGCTATTGGTGGAGATGGATGGTTTTGAATCCAATGAAGGTATTATCCTTATTGCGGCAACGAACCGTCCGGATGTTCTCGATCCAGCATTGTTACGTCCAGGTCGGTTCGATCGCCAGGTCACTGTGCCTAACCCAGATATTCTTGGCCGTGAAAAAATCTTGCAAGTGCATATTAAAAAAGTGCCGTTGGCTCCTGATGTTAATGTTCGCACGATTGCACGCGGTACACCTGGTTTTTCCGGTGCAGACCTTGCTAATCTCGTTAATGAAGCAGCGTTATTGGCGGCGCGTCGCTCCAAGCGTTTTGTGACAGCAAAAGAATTTGATGATGCAAAAGATAAAGTGCTGATGGGCGCCGAGCGTCGCTCTATGGTGATGACTGAGGATGAGAAAATTCTTACCGCCTATCATGAAGCTGGACATGCGATTGTGGGGCTAAGTACTCCGGGTAGTGATCCTGTGCACAAGGCAACAATCATCCCGCGTGGCCGTGCTCTTGGTATGGTTCAATATCTTCCTGAACGTGATAAGCTTTCATGGTCACTGCAACAGATGCGCTCGCGCATTGCTACGGCAATGGGGGGACGTGTTGCGGAGGAGCTTAAATTTGGAACAGAGCAGGTTACCTCTGGTGCATCATCGGATATTGAACATGCCACCAAAATCGCACGTGCGATGGTAACGCAATTTGGGTTGTCTGAAAAACTGGGCCCGATTGCCTATGCTGAAGATGAAGGCGAAGTTTTCCTTGGCCAATCGATTGCACGTTCAAAAACAATTTCCAGTGATACAGCTAAGCTGATCGAAGAGGAGATACGTCGGTTTGTGACCGAAGGTTATGAGCGTGCGCGGCAAATTTTGACCGAACGAAATGATGACTGGGAAGCTCTATCACAAGCCTTGCTCGAATTTGAGACACTCACTGGTGAAGAGATTGATCAATTGCTCAGAGGTGAGAAAATTGTTCGTGAAGATCCGAACGATTCACCGGATCATCAGCCGCCAAGTTCAGTGCCTGTTACAGGAGATGCGGATGTTGGCTCTTCAGGTGCGGAGCCCCAAGGGGCTTAAACAGGTTGTATGACATATGAATTTAGAACCCGGTTGGACGGTACCAATCGGGTTCTTTGTTTAACAAGATGCTACTGAAGAGATATGTTTAACAAGATGCTACTGAAGAGATATTTGTGGAAACTGCACCAAAAATCATGGGCATTGTGAATGTCACGCCGGATTCATTTTCTGATGGTGGGGATTATCATGATCACCAGCAAGCAATTGAACATGGCATTCGTCTGATCGAAGAGGGGGCCGATATACTCGATATTGGCGGGGAATCCACGCGACCTGGTGCTGATGAGGTGAGTGTTGATGAAGAGCTTGGGCGGGTAATACCTGTCATTACCGGTCTTGTGCAGCGTACAAAAAGAATGATCTCTATTGATACTCGTAAACCTGAAGTGGCGGTCGCTGCTATTAATGCGGGTGCCAGAATCTGGAATGATGTTTCTGCGCTTACATTCTCCGAGGACAGCCTATCTGTTGCTGCGCGGCTTAAATGTTACATTGTGTTGATGCACGCACAAGGTGCGCCAGAAACTATGCAAGATAACCCATCTTATAAAGATGTGGTTTCAGAGGTTTATGCCTGGTTGTCAGGACGGGTGCAGGCATGTGAAATGGCCGGCATAGAGCGTACCCGTTTGCTTATTGATCCTGGTATTGGATTTGGGAAAACGCTGGAACATAATTTATCGTTGATCGGTCATATGGGTGAGTTTCAAAAATTTGGCTTACCTGTGTTAGTAGGGGCATCGCGTAAGCGTTTTATTAGTCACCTTGATCAGGATGCCCTGGCCGATGCGAGGCTTGGGGGGTCTCTCGCAGCAGCGCTTTTTGCGGCTCAAAAAGGGGCGTCTGTCTTACGGGTGCATGATGTGGCTCAAACCTGTCAGGCCCTCAAGGTTCAAACTGCGATCATCGAGCACAAACAGCGATAATCTATTGTTTTTCATGCATAAATATTTTTTTGAAGTGTTACACCCCGTTCAGGTTTATGTGCTAAATAGAGCGAAGTGACAGGAGCCTTTGCCCATGCGTGGTGACGATATTGCCGGTGAACAGACAAATCCCCCAGTGCGGAACATCTTTGGTACGGATGGGGTGCGTGGTCTCGCTAATTCGGGGGCGTTAACACCTGAAGGTATGATGCGTCTTGGTAAGGCGGTTGGCCGCGTTTTCAAAAATGGTGCGCATCGCCACCGGGTGGTTATTGGTAAAGACACCAGGCTCTCTGGCTATATGATCGAACCTGCCTTAACTGCTGGCTTTGCAGCATCTGGTATGGACGTATTTTTGCTTGGGCCACTCCCAACGCCGGCAATGGCAATGTTGACGCGTTCACTAAGGGCGGATCTTGGTGTGATGATTTCTGCATCTCATAATCCGTATCATGATAATGGTGTTAAATTTTTTGGACCAAATGGCTTTAAATTATCCGATGAAACGGAAGCTGAAATCGAACGCCTTATGGCGGAAGACCCTGATTCAGGGTTGGCAGAGGCATCTGAACTTGGGCGGGTGCAACGTATAGAAGATGCTGGTGCGCGCTATATAGAATTTGCAAAAAATACATTTCCTCGTTCTTTGTCACTGGAAGGTTTGCGTGTTGTAATCGATTGTGCAAATGGCGCTGGTTACAAGGTGGCACCAACGGTTCTTTGGGAATTGGGTGCTGATGTAAAGCCGATTGGGATTGAACCCAATGGGTTTAACATTAATCGCCAGTGTGGTTCGACATCCACTAAGGCTATGCGGAAAGCAGTGTTGGAGTATCGTGCAGATATTGGTATTGCGCTTGATGGAGACGCCGACAGAGTTATCATTTGCGATGAAAAAGGAAATATCATCGATGGTGATCAGATCATCGCATTGATTGCGAAGTCATGGTCTAAGAGTGGCAAGCTCAAAGGCGGCGGTGTTGTTTCTACTGTGATGGCTAATCTTGGGTTTGAGAAATTTCTTAAAGCTGAAGGGCATTCACTGGTTCGCACAAAAGTCGGAGACCGTTATGTGGTTGAGGCGATGCGGGCTAAAGGAATCAATGTGGGTGGTGAACCATCAGGGCACGTCATATTGAGTGATTACGCAACCACGGGTGATGGTCTCGTGACCGCATTGCAAGTGCTATCTGTGGTGGCATCAGAGCAGATAAAAGTATCAGAGGCTTGTCACAATTTTGAGCCGTTCCCGCAATTGCTGGAGAACGTACGCTATAGTGGTGGTGACCCGCTTGCAGATACATCTGTGAAAGTCGCTATTGCTGAGGGAGATAAACGCTTAGGCGACACAGGGCGGCTAGTTATCCGTAAATCAGGCACGGAACCGCTTATTCGGGTTATGGCTGAAGGCGAGGATATGGAACTTGTCCAATCTGTGGTCAGCGATATTTGTGCAGCGATCACCAAAGCCTTATAAGCTTTATCCATGAATGGACGTGTTCTTATTATAGCCGGGTCCGATCCCTCCGGCGGGGCGGGTATTCAGGCTGATATCAAGACCGTAACTGCTCTTGGTGGGTATGCCATGGCAGCAATTACGGCGCTAACTGTGCAAGATACCAAAGGCGTCTATGATGTGATGCCAGTACCGGCTGGTTTTGTTCGCCAACAGATTAAAACAGCTTTGAAGGATATTGGTGCTGACGCAATCAAAATTGGTATGATAGGCAATGTTGAGATAGGGCAAGCAATCCTGGATGGCCTTAATGATGCTGGCTGGAATTATCAGGGAGGGCATTGCGCGGGGTCCATTCCGCTGGTTCTTGACCCTGTATTGGCAGCAACCAGCGGAGATGTTTTAGCTGATGGCGGTATACGTGATTTTATTGTCAAAAAACTATTATCAAAATCATACCTTGTTACTCCTAATCTGATTGAGGCGGCGGCGCTCTGCGATTTTGCTGTATCCACTAACGATAGTCAGCGTATAGCCGGTGAGAGGTTGTTAGATTTTGGTGTTGAAATTGCTTTGGTGAAAGGGGGGCATGGTGTGAGTGATGTTGTTGAAGATACACTTGTGACCCATGCTGAAAATTTTATCTTTCAAAACCCTCGCATTCAATCGAACTCAACTCACGGCACTGGCTGCACACTGGCATCAGCTATTGCCACTGGTTTAGCCCAAGGCATGTCAGCAAAAGCTGCCACCGAGCGCGCAATTGCTTATGTGCGCAAAGCGATAGAAACTGCGCCTGGGTTTGGCAAAGGCCATGGTCCGCTCAATCATGGGCATACAATTTCATCATTCAATGGGGATGAGCAAGAATGACTGAGTATAAATTTCAAACATGGGATGTGTTCACACAGCAAAAATTTGCAGGCAATCCGCTGGGTGTTGTGTTTGATGCCCAAGGTCTCTCAACTGGGGAGATGCAGACTATCACCCGTGAGTTTAACTTGTCGGAGACAACATTTATTTTGCCTCCTGAAAATCCTGCAAATACTGCACGTGTACGCATCTTCACCCTCGGATATGAGATGCCGTTCGCTGGTCATCCAACGGTGGGCACAGCTATCGCCATTGCAAAAGCGCGCGGGCTTTCTGGTATATTGAAACTTGAACTCAATGCTGGCCTGTTCGCGGTAGACGTTGAAGTCTCAGGTGAGACGGCACGTGCTCAATTTACCAATCCAAATATTCCGGTGGAAATTGGTGGAGTGCCTACAGCCGATGCACTGGCAACAGCATTGGGGATAAATGTGGCGGATATTGATATGGGTGATCATCGTCCGCGGTTTTGCGGTTCTGGCGGGGTCAATTATGTCTATGTTCGCGCCAGCCTTGAGGCTGTGCAACGTGCGACATTAAATGCCTCTGCTTATAGTGTCATGGGTCTTAGCGAAACCGTTGGGGTTTATCTATATGCCAAAGGCGGCGTCAGTGATGATGCGAGTTGGCATGCGCGTATGTTTGCGCCTGATGCAGGCATTCCAGAAGATCCGGCTACGGGTTCTGCAGCTGCAGGGTTTCCGGCGCAAATTGCTTTTTCAGAAATTTTACCGGATGGTACGCATTCATGGCTTATCGAACAGGGGTTTGAGATGGAGCGCCCCAGTCAAATTCTGGCTGAGGTTGATATACGGGACAGTAAAATTATTTGTGTACGGATTGGTGGTTATGCCGTACCAGTAATGGCAGGTACATTGAAGTTGTAATGGATTGCTCGAGGGGTTAAATCCCAGCTTCAGCCTTGATAAAAGCTTGCACGCTTCTTGTAATATCTTCCGGAGTTGTAGCCCAGGAACATACGCTGATGCGAATAACAGGGCGATCGAACCATTTCGATCCCCCAACCCAGGCTTCGCCGGATGATTGAATATGAGCAATGATTTTATCGGTGCGTTCTTGTGAGCCGCAATCAACCATGATTTGATTAAATACTACATCATTGACGACGTTAAACCCGGCCTGTTGTAGTTCAGTGGTAAACTGGGAAGCACGATTATGTAAACCTGACACCAATTGATCAACGCCATCGCGCCCCAGATATAACAGGGTGGCCCATAAATCCACGGCGCGGGCACGTCGTGACATTTCTGGTGTATACAACATACCATCTCTGTGCTCGTTATAGGGGATATAATCAGCTGAATTTTGTAGAGCTTTCACCATGGCATCGCGATCAGCGCATAAGGAGATACCATTATCATAAGGAGTGTTCAGTGTTTTGTGACCATCAACAGACCATGACTGTGCCAGTTCGAGGCCATCGCCAAGATGTTTAAGTGAAGGACTTGCTGCAACCCATAAACCAAAGGCACCGTCAATGTGTGCCCATGCTCCCGCGGCATTGGCTTTTTGGGTACATTCACGAATTGGATCAAAGGCGCCAGAATTGACATTACCAGCTTGCAAAATCAAAATTGTTTGTTCGTCTAAGTCAGGAAGATTTTCAGCTATGAGCCGCCCTTGCTCATCCACATCTACATACTCAATATTTGCGGTTCCAAATCCCAAAAGAGCAACTGCTTTTAAAACCGTACTATGTGTATGTCGTGAGGTAACTATACGGATAGGAGGCGCACCGTTAAGCCCCAGTTCGTTGATGTCCCACCCTTTATTGATAGAAATGCGATAGCGAGCTGCGGCCAGGCAGCATACAATCGCCATTGATGTGCCGCTGACAAAACCTGCAACAGTTTGAACTGGCAATCCCAGTATGTCTTTCAACCAATTTTCGCAAACTTCTTCCAGTTTTGCATTGATTGGTGAAACTGCATGTAGTGCTGCATTCTGATCCCATGCGTCGGCAAGAAGGCGTGCGCCAAGGGCGGCGGGAATGACACTGCCATTAACCAGGCCAAAAAATCTCCCACCGGTTTGAGCGACAGTTGCCGGTGAACCAACTTCATGCAGCTGGTCAATAATATCCTTGCCGCAATTGCCGTGTTCGGGCAGGGCTATATCAAATGTTGATAAATTTGATAAATCTTCTTGAGATGGTGCCACTCGGCGTTGAGGGTTTTTAGCAAGATATTCACGTACATGCGTCAGGGCCTGTTCAAAGATCAAGCCGTTTTGCATTTCTGCGGCCATGGTCTTGCGAATAGTTTGATGGTCATCGCTCATCTTATTGTTTCGCATTGCTTTTTGTCTGACTGATGGCCAAACCGACAATAACGACGGCGAAGGCGAGAAAGGCAGAAAGAAGTAATCGCTCCTGAAAAATTAAAGCCCCAAGGATAATTGCCCAGATGGGAGTGATATAATTGGAGTAGGACATAAAACCTGCACCGACACGCTGGATAATAATAACGATCAAAAATGCACCTATTCCAGTTGGAAAAATGCCAAGACCAATCATATTCAAAATACTTATCATTGACCATTGATCCTGTTGCCAATCGACAAAGAATAAAGTCGGGGTCGCCACTATTGCTGCTGCTATCAACACCCCAGCGCTAAACACCCGTGGCCGTATATCTGGTGCGCGCCGGGTGATTACAGCGCTGACGGCATAAAACAGGGTTGCGATAACCATGCTTGCTTGCGCTAGCACATTGGCGCTGGCTGCACCATTTAGCACTGCAGGGCCCATTAATATCAGCACACCAATAAATCCAATCACAAATCCCGAAAGTTTTCTTCCGGTGAGGCTTTCTCCTGCAAACATTGCAGCAAGACCCAATGT
>CAZGVP010000068.1:0-11064 GCA_964529135.1 uncultured Caulobacterales bacterium
TCGCGTCGATTCTGCTTGCCCCCCCCTTTTGCCTGTTCGCCACGAGGCAGAAGTGTAAAGCGCGCAAAGGGCGCGTTTCACTTCAGTATTAAAGGGCAAAATTTATGGCTGATATTAAAAAAGAGATCCCAAAGTTTATAACTGGTAAAACGTATGCCTGCAGATCAATTGGCGACCATGAATGTGTTTTCAAATTCACAATAACTAGACGCACAGATAAAACACTTTGGCTTGAACATAATGGCAAGCTTTTGCAAGTCCGGGCACGTTTTAACGGTTCAGCAGGTGAAAGTTGTATGCCGCTAGGACGGTATTCAATGGCCCCGGTTTTGCGAGCTTCTTCTTCTTTGATCGAGGAGGCTTAGAAATGGTCGATTTTGCAAACCAGAATTACTACATTGAAGACGGCAAAGGCTTTGCTTTCAATGCGCTTGCTATGGGCGAGGATCTAGCTAAGGCTATGAATGAACTTGATGCGCGCGGAGGTTGGCGCGTTATTTCATCTCATATAGAGAACTATAGAAGGCCGGTTTACTTAAGCCGGAACAACAGGCACTCAATTAAGGTTCAAGCCGCCTACCCTAACCATCTGCGAGGGGAAGCTTCTTTAGTTGTTACATGTCGCCCGACTTACAACAATCATTTGCCTGCTTTGCCAGTGTGCGGTTTTAATCCAAGCAGAAGCATCAAGGCTATCGCCAAAGACATCTTGAAAAAAATAGAGGATCAAGCTGAACCAATTGTAGACGCTTGGGAAGCTCAGATTGAGAAAGAAAGGGATAAGGCTTCAGAGCATCGAGATTTACTTGCGACATTGGAGACAATCACAGGCAAGCGCATGATCGGAAATGGATCAGGTAGCCGTTACTTTGAGATTGGGCCGCTTTCCCTTCGCGTGAATGACAATGGAACAATCCAGACGCAAGGATATTCAAGCTTTACGCTTGAAGAGATCAAAACGCTTGCAGATGTTTTTGCGACCAAATCGGAGGTTGCAGCATGAGCGCAGCATACGAAACCGAAATTGGTTTATGCGCTATGGTGAAGGTCGCAAATGGCGACTTTCACCGAGCGGAGTCACCCCGCACAGATAATATAGATCATTGGTCAGTTTGGATAACCCCACGGGATGAAGAGGGTTCTATTGTTTCAGATCCAGAAGGCTTTGATTGGTGGGACTTGGAATTTGCCACCGAAGAAGAAGCGGCAAATTATGCTTATTCTCTTCAGCTCATAACCGGGTGGTGGATTGAAGACTGATCAAAACCGGACAGCTTTATATAAAACCTACAACTGAGAATATTGGGTTAGCGATCGGAGAAAAATTCCCGATCGTTCCCCTTCTCCGATCGTTAAAATGGACGCCAGCACATGCCAAATATTTTTTACCAAATCAGGCGCGACCAACCCGGCCGCGTTAATGCAATCATCGAGACTCCGCATTTGTACTGGTACCATTCAAACTGACTCTGCATTCTAGCACGGTGTGACTCAACATTACGGCAGAAATGACTCAATCTTATGTCTGCTCTCGGCGTCATTGGAGATGTTACAAAAGAGGAAATTCGTCATTCGGTAATAACTCATCCAAAGTGTTACTCAACGCGTTGACTTCCGAACAAATAGCCAAATATTCAATTCTCAGGGGCTCAATTTCGGCATCGATGGATTCTTCCACAGCGACCAAAAACTTGTCTCTTCTCCTTCGCCTTTCTTCATGCAGCAGTGATAGTTTCATTTGCGCAGCGGTGTGCCTCACTTGTCCGAGTTTATGAGATCTAAATGTTGCGCAATGTCCGTCGTCATATAAAATGGCTCAGACTTGAGCTTGCACTATGAGAGACTTCACTCATCTCTGTTGATTGATATTATGCGACGGCTTTGCGGTATTGCAAGCGTCTATGTTCGATGGTCTTTTTCTTGATCCTTTCTCTGCGTTTGATGATTGCCTGTGCCCGCCCGAAATAGGCGTCTGCGGGCGTCACGTTGCCTAGGCTTTCGTGGTAACTGGTTCAAGCAATGCCGGATCGAAGATAATAACGGTGACGGCGCGCCCAAATATGCGTCATAAGAAAACTGCGCCGCCGTCCACTGCGTTGCAAACCAAACGCCAAAAATGATCGCCACAAAGACGATAATCACTTGGCCTATAAGAATGGACTGCGGAGACATCTAAAACCTCAAGAACTAACTTGAGGCCTAGGCTGCGGGATTAAGCCCTAACTGGTCTAGGTAGGAAAGTGGGTAGAAATTCAAGACAAAAATGGATATTCACAATCAACCACAAGGCCCAGAGATTTGTTAAGTGCAAAATTGTCCTGCTCTGGGTGTATAACGGAATTCATCAGCCTAAAAAATGTATGGTTTGAGGCATTTTTATTTGGAAACCAAACATCAATCGTCGGATAGACTTCCGTCTGGACTTATTGAAACTCCGTCTCCTAGATAAACGTCGTTCTCGCCGTCACCATCCATAATTCCATATAAAGCAACTGATCCATCCTGCTGGATACTTTGCCTGTCAACACCGCGATCACCATCAAAATAACGTCGGGAGGTATCGATATGGGCGACAGTGTTTTCCAAGAACCAAGGCAATATCTCGGCCTCACCTTTGCTTCCACAGGCACTACAGCGCAGTATATTTCTCAAGGCGAAGATATCACTGCACCGCTTATACCGGCACAGCCTGAACGCCGTTGTTGTAACGGTATGCCCACAGCGACACCGCACTTTTGCAATCAGTCCCCCTTGTTCCCAATCGGATGGGTTTGCGATCTTCCTCTCACGAATATGGAATTCAGAGACGAAATTAAGAACTTCCTTCTCGAAAGCGGTCTGGCTTTCCGCTGATCGCAATTCGATACCGGTTATGTCTTCATCGTGCCAAGTTTCCCGAAAGTCGAAACGATCGGTTATGATTTCGGGATAATCTTCATCCGCATACTCAACATGTTCAAAGGATCTCATGGAGCAGGTAAATGTAACCTTTATCCTCCAGATTGCTTTCAAATTCGGACCAGAGCCGGTTGCGCAAGTATATTCCTTAATGATGACTCCTGCCCCCGACGCCGGATCGCCAAGACGCTGGAGTTGAGTTGCACCGCCAAAAACAGTTCTAAAATTTGCGATTTCAAACTCGCCAAAAAAGGTGTGCCAGCCGTCCATTCTCCGAAATAAGCGCAAAAGCTCACGCGCCGTTATTCCAGACGCGATGTACTCATCGAGTTTGTAACTGCGTCGGTATTTAATTTTCGAAGGCATTCAAAGCTCTTTATTTTCCGGACTGAAGTGCCCACGGAATTTGAAAACACAATCGTTCTGCGCAGTGTGTATGTGATTTTCTACTGCCACGTTTTTTCAGATAGCGCACGTGCTACATCTTCAGTAGTGGGCTCTGCGTCGTCAAAACAATCCGGTATAATTCCAGCTTCTCCGTCTAGTGTGAAATAGCGGTGCCCCTGTATCCCGTGCTTTGACACCTTGCGAAAGCTACTCTCAACGAACTTGTCCACGATGTAATAGCGAGCCTCTTCATCGCCCAAATTATAATAACTTGACCCGTCAACAATTCCCAAAATTCGATTTAGTTCTTGCTCTGTCGGCTGATGCAGATCACCTTTCCTCCACGACAAGGGATGGTTTTCCAAGATTGAAACTTCGTTGCCTTCTATTCTAGCATTGACCACTGCCAAAACCTCACCAATCAGCGACACGCACTTGTCTTTGTAAACCCCCAGGTATTTGCAAAACACCTTCGAGCGCGTCGGTTGGTCATGATAAATATTGTGCAGCCGATTTTGCTCATATGAGGTCCCGCATGGGTTTATCAGAAGCTTGTTCTCGGTTTCTGGCACAAGACCCCGCTCTTGGATAAACGCCCGATATTCTTCAAGCAGCGTATTCAATTCCAATCGGAACTCATCCGAAGAACTTTCCAGAATATCTGCTAACTCAGCAAACGTGGTTGAGAAAAACCTCACTCCATTTGCTCCACCAAGGCTTTGCAGTTCATCCAATTCAGTTTGGCCGATCTGCGTTCTAGTTAGCCCAAGCAGTATGCTTGATCCTTTCACCGTTTCGTTTTGCTTGATTGTCTCGAAGTGGGATGAGATTTGACCAACAGACAAATGGTCTCCCAATTTGGTTTCCACATAAATTTCAAATGGAGATTGTTGAATAAGGGCATCGGGAATCCCTTTTCCGCCCTGTACCTTCACTTGATTTTGAAAAGTTGGCCCAACAGGAAATGCCTCATCGGTGATAGATGTCAGTAAATCAGAAAATATCGTCGGAGCCATTCTGTTAACGTGAGACAGCAACAACAGGACAGCATTGGTTACGACGTTTTCTTCCTGACTGTACGGCGGAAAATAGCTCACATTGCGCATGGAAAACCTCACTAGATTTGCGTGACCGTAAATTAGGCAGACGGCTACAACAATTCATAATATTGAAATATTTATAGCTTAAACTGAAAGCTACGTCACCCCGCGACCTTTTCCAAAAGACCACGAAATCTTTTTTCCGCGAAGCAACCCACTGACTGACTTTCCGCGTTGACGCTCCAGCACTTCACGCCACGGGACGAGCGTAAAATCCTTGGCGCGTTCGATGACGGCATATTTCCCGCTTGGACGATCAATAGCTTTTGCGTAAACGCCTTTGATATGACCGCTCGCTGGGGAGGCCGGATAAGGTTTACCTATCTCACTCGCCAAACCCTGCCCAGCGTTCGCTAAATCTCTGCGTTCTAACTCGGCAAGATGGGTGCCTGTCAGTTGGACGTTTTTGCTTTGCAAGATTCCTGACTTGAATAAAAACGCACGACGCATCATTTTTGAGAGCTCGACCTCATTACCAAAACCCCGCGCCGAATGCTCGCCGTCATCGCACCTGTCAGAATCCTTGGATATGATTGTCAGTTGTTGGAAGAACGAGTCATTGTGTCGAAGAACATCGAGTCAAGTAGCGTGGAATCAGTACATTTGCCCTTTGAGGAGATCGTTGATGCCGTTCGTTCCCGTTGCAACAGGTTCGCCCTTGACCTGATAGAAGCACGGGAGCGAGCGGATAATAAGACAGCCCGTTCGATGCTGGAACATATATCCGGGCTTTGTATAGCTCTCACAATGCTTGCACAGGACCGAAAAGAAGATTGGCGCGCAAGCGCGTATGCGACACGGAGTTGCGCGGTTGATTGGAGAGATCTTTTTGACCGCGATATTTCTGCCAAGCACGGCGCAATTCCGAGGCTTGGGCAACCGGGCACGTTCTATGTGAATGTTGGCGGCTTTGAATATGAAGCTATTTATAGAGCGAATATCTATAGCTCAGACATAGACTCCTTTAGCTTCTATCATGTGAACAATAGAAGCCGTGTAAACGCATTGTGTCCGTTGACGAAAACAGGCTTTCACTCAGCGCGCGTTCTTTTCAGCGACATTGATGCTTTTGGGAATGTAGCAGAAGCGGCTATAGCCTACATTGAGGCCAATGAAACTATACCGCGTTCGGAATGTGTTCAGCGCCAACTTTTTTAATGTTCGCCTTCTCACCAATTAGTTATATCATTCGGTTCTTCTATGTTATCGGTACTCCACCCAGCATAGAATACTAAATCCACCCAAAAGAGTAGGTATATCCACAGAACTCTAGCAATAGTCTGTAGACTCAAAGTGTTCTTTTGAGGTCACATGGCCTTGTGAACGATTCGACCAAAGATATATCGAAACTTCAAGAGTTGATCGCGGAAAACGTGAAAATTCTCCGTTTGCGTATGGGTTTATCTCAAGAAGAATTTGCCGATCTTTGCGGCTACCATAGAACCTATATTGGCTCTATTGAACGCTCCGAACGAAACATAACTGTTTCCACACTTGAGGCTCTAGCGGTCGCGCTTAAGGTCAATCCAGCCGACCTGTTGAGGGCTCATGGCTGACCTCGACAAAATACCGCGTACCCCTGAAAGCACATTAGCCCCTGCATTGCTTGCGCTATGCAAAAGCATACAAGCTAAACGCGCTCGAACGGTAATCGACCATATTTTAAAGCACGGCATTATCACCAATGAAGAATTAAGCGACGTTTATGGTTACGACCATGCCCCTCGTGCAATTCGCGATGTGCGAGAAAATGGGATTCCTCTCATCACTCACAATGTTGTCAGTCTAAAAACTGGGCGACGTATGGGGGCTTATACATTTGATGATGTCTCCAAGATCAAACGCGGGCGTATTGGTGGTCGCAATGCTTTTTCTAAAAAATTCAAAAATGAACTACTTGATATGTACGGAGCAAAAGACGCTTTCACAGGTGCGGCCATGCACGAACGCTATTTGCAAATAGACCACCGAATACCCTATGAAGTCGCTGGTGACGCTAGCGCGTCCATAAAGCTTAATCCTTTAGATTTCATGCTGCTTGATGCGTCTTCTAATCGTGCAAAAAGTTGGTCATGTGAGAACTGCGATAACCTAAAAACAAAACACGATCTGGAAATTTGCAAACGTTGCTTTTGGGCTTCACCTGAAGACTATGACCACATAGCAGAAACTCCTTCACGCCGTGCGGAAATTGTCTGGTCTGGCGAAGAAGTCAATGAGTACGATTTATTGAAAGTTGAGGCTGCTAAACAGTCTATCGACATTTCAGCTTTAATAAAAAAGAAGCTACGCGAATAAATTATTTTGAACTTCTGGCTTTGCAATATCCATATCAAACAACTCAAGCCCATGTGAAACGTAAAGGCTTTCGACGGTTATATCATCTCTTCCCATCAGTGTGGCTTGTGATGACCTACCCGCACATATTTCTAGCATCTTTGCTTGAACACTTTCAGGCAAAGGGTCGCCATAGGTTTTCTCACCTGTGCGCCCATCATACGATAATATATACGGTACTTTCCGAGCATCTAATCTGTGCAAACTAGCAATGAGATTTTCTCGCTCGAGCTGGTGCGCGTAGCGTTTATCTGCCCCGTATGATGTTCCCTGATAAGGCGGGTCAAGATACACAAGATCACTGGTCTGTGCTTGCCGAATGCAGTCGTTAAAATCTCCTTTGAATAACTCTGTTCTACCCTTCAACAATTTACTAACGGCGTGAACGGTACGCGTCACACGGTCTGGCTTGCTGCCTGTACGCCGTTTATCTGCTGACTGTGTGAAATGCCCCTGCTTGTTAAACCTTACTGCGTTTTTCACGCATCGAGCTACAAGATAGAGCAACTGTGCAGGATCGGGCGTTTCGTTGTAGGATGCCCGCACATCGTTAAAGTGGTTTGTGTTATCGAATTGGCCGTGCCAAATCTCGCTATAGCGTTCTGATAATTCGGTAGGGTTTTCAATAATCAACTCCCAAAGATCTATTAGAACATTGAAGCTGTCACCTATAACAAATTTTTCAGCAAGCTCGTGGGTCGCGGCATAAATAGATATTGCGGCTGAGCCTGCGAAGGGTTCGTAAAGCGTCTCTACCCCTTCAGGCACGAGCTGACATATGCGCGGGGCTAGAGATCGTTTACTGCCCTGATAGGGTATAGGCTGTATCGATAATGGTTTCATATTTATCATGGTAGCGGTATGCTACTATGAGTCATCATTTCTGTATAGCCCTTTTCAAGAATTACCCACAGCTCCCATAAAAGCCCTTCGTGAAACGCCTGTATTCAGTGTCCGTGCCGCTCTCGATCATTTCGCGGTTAATCTCTCGACCGTCTGACAGGAAACACCGCGCCACTGTGGTCTGCCTCCCCAAAAGTGGTCCAAAATTTGAAGTTAGTTTGGCTCAGATAAAGCCGCCATCACCTGTATAGCGCTGGGATCGCCTAACGGGCATTCCTCTGGTTTCAAATGCTTCTAATATCAGTTCTTCAAATGCTAATGCATCCATTGATCGTATGCGTGCAAAGACACGTTGAGGGGCCATGTCATTGCTCTGAAAGTCATGAACCATTTTGCTTGCAATTTTTTTGCGCCAGAGATGTGTTTTTTTATCTTTTTTCCATAGTCGCTTTAGGAAGTTGACTGCTGACTTAATCATTATCCGTATTAACTTTCATATCGACAGATAGCGCGCCAATTTGCATCTTGGCACCATTTTTGCTTTTCTTCCACAAGAGGTTTCGCGAGAAACTGGAACATATTTAGCCTATTGGCATTCTAATGGGTTCAACCCGCAAGGGGTCGCGAGCGGTTTTTTGGGACAAAAAACTGATCCCGAATGCCAATAAGCACAATGATCTGCGTCTTCGGACGAAACCAAATTAGGAGAAAGATAATGGCTTCAATTAACAAAGTAACTCTTATCGGCAATATGGGCGATAACCCGGAAATCCGCCAAATGTCGAACGGCGGCAACGTTGCTAGCTTCTCTATTGCAACAAGCGAAAGCTGGACAGATAAAAACACTGGCGACAAAGTTGAACGCACTGAATGGCATCGTGTTTCTGTTTTTGGTGATGGCCTTGTCGGTATCATCGAGAAGCACACCAAAAAAGGCTCTAGGGTTTACCTTGAAGGCAAACTGAAAACGAATAAGTGGCAAGACCAGGACGGCAAAGACCGTTACACCACAGAGATCGTTTTGAGCGGGTATGATTCAAAATTCTTGATGCTAGACAACAAATAGTTTGTGTAGCGAATATTGAAATCAAAGGGCGCAACTTTAAGGTTGCGCCTTTTTGCGTTGCTGAGAAATTAGGGAGCGCAGATCCGCCCTATGCTTGAGCAATTGGCATGTCGGCCCATTCAGTTGTGTATCTGGGCGAGCAGTGTTCCTGCTTTAATGTCCAAGTGCCGGAGCTATCGGCTGCGGCAGGACGCAAACTCCCCTTTCCGAAACGTGCATTAATGCCGTCCATTAGCACCATGAGTTTGTCGTTTAATTCGCGCTTGGGATCGAGCATGAGGCTGAGTTGTCGCGCGTGAGCTGGCTCTAAGCTTGTGAGGATTATACCTGCCTTTGCATAGCGATAACCGGGTCGCCAAATGGCATCCAGTGCGCGCGATGATGCTTTAATTAGTGTTGGTGCATCAGATACAGCTTCAGGAAACCGTAAAGAGATTGACCGGGAATATCTTGGGCCTTTATCGAACGGAGATGTGCGTATGAAGACCTGTATGCGGGGTGCAACAAGTTTGTGTCTTCGCAGTTTCTCGGAAGCTCGATTTGCGAAGACGCTTAGGGCTTCACGCAAAGCCCGCTTCTCTGTTTGTCGCCTACCAAAAGATCGCGTAACAGCAATGCCCTTGCGCGCAGGTGGCGTGTGTTCAAATTCGATGCAAGCTTCGCCCCTCAATTCTCGAACCGTTCTGGCCCCCACAACCGTCAGCAGATCGCGCGCCTGGCGCTCTGGAATTTGGCATAAATCAGCAGCCGTTTTTATACCGATGCTGGTCAGTTTTTTTTGTGAGGAGCCACCAATGCCCCAAACATCGGCAATAGGCGTCATAGACAGCGCCCACATGCGGGTTTGATGATCTGTGAGATCACAGACGCCCAGAAAGCTTTTGTGTTTCTTGGCGGCTCTATTGGCGAGTTTGGCGAGTGTCTTTGTATCGGCAATCCCAACGCAAGTTGGAATGCCGGTGCGTTGATGAACGGTGTGACGAATATCGCGCCCCCATTCAAAGCGATCAGAGATTCCCAATCCCCTTAAAGAGAGAAAGCTTTCATCTATGGAATAGATTTCAACATCGGGAGAGAAGCAATCGAAGACAGCGTTTACACGCTCTGACATGTCTCCATAGAGCGTATAGTTCGAAGACATAACAGCCACGTTGTTTGCGCGGCAAAGCTGGGCGATCTTGAAGTATGGATCTCCCATCTTAATGCCGAGGGCTTTGGCTTCAGGTGTGCGCGCGACCGCACAGCCATCATTATTGCTTAGGACAATGACGGGGCGATTTTGCAGCGAGGGATCAAAGACGCGCTCGCATGAGCAATAGAAGGAATTGCCATCGACAAGTGCGTATGGCCCTGGCGTTGTCACTCTCCCCTCTTGAGATGAGAGGTCACTGTATGTCTGACCACGCCCCAAATTTCGAAAGGTTGATTTGGCAGAAACTTGTAAGGCTTTCCAAGGGCAGGAATTGCGACCAGAGTTGGAGTGCTGTTCCTGTAGCGGAGCTGTTTAATTGTGCAGCCGCCATCAATAACGGCAACAACGATATGACCGTTCCTTGGTGTTATCGAGCGATCCACTATTGCAAAGTCGCCATCGAATATGCTGCCCCCTTCCATAGAGCGCCCTTCAATGCGCCATAGAAATGAAGCCATGCGATTGGGAACCAATTGCTCGATTAGATCCACTGGATCTTCAAGGTGGTCATCAGCAGGTGATGGAAATCCAGCCGGTACAGCCGTGATCGTGCTTCGCACGAAGGCTGTTGGCGAATGAGCTATTGGATATATTTTGCCGGGCCGCATTGTGAAATCTCAAAAAGAACAAAAGCGGAACAATTGCGCAAAGAGTTTATCGCGTCAAGTTGAAATATTGTTGTGAAACGGCTCAGCCGGTCTTGGTGTGTTGGGTCGGTCGATTCAATCGGGCGGGATTGAGGACTTTAGGCAATGCGGATCTAAAAGGCATTTATATGCTTGATTTACAGACTTAGATTTTTGGTGGCCGAAGTCTTCAAATCTTCTCCGCGTTTATTTCCTTCCTTACAAAAGTAGCAAAACCTGCTCGATGCCAACCCCAAGGGGTTCTCCTCTGCGTTCCGACCGCAAGCGGTGTCTTACTGCGCTGCTTTGGCAACTTTTACCGTCATTCAACTTAAACACGGAGAATGTATGAACACTGTAAAAAAATCCAAGAAGTCGAAGATCAAAAAGCTTCGCAAATTCTTTAAGAGCCTAACATTGAGCTTCTCGCTCCCAGGCTTCTTCAAGCTCGAAATCGTTTACGAACGACCAGAGAAGTAACACCAAGACCGGCAGAGATGCCGGTTTTTTTGTGCAAACACGCTAAATATCAGTTCTTCAAGAAGGTTACTTGTCGTCTATCGCGCTCTAGTGAGTTTACGATTGACGGGCTTGATGTGCTTTCAGGGCTTATTG
>CAZGVP010000069.1:0-11053 GCA_964529135.1 uncultured Caulobacterales bacterium
CTAGTGGTTTGAGGCCCACAATTTATGGCTTGTTCCGATACTCTCATCCGCGTTTAAACTTGAATATCTCTTCAAAAGGCTGTCCCAACTCCTCAGCAATCTGGAATGCAAGTTCGAGAGATGGTGCATACTTTTCCGCCTCAATGGCAATGATGGTTTGCCGCGTAGCACCGGCACGATCTGCAAGATCTTGTTGTGTCAGTCCCATCGCTTTTCGATGGATCTTAATTGTATTGCTCACCTGCCCTTTTGCAGATTTTTTCTTAGCCGATCGCACCATAGTAAAGGTCAACCACGCGCGCGTTGCAAGCGATAGAGCACTATTGTTGAAATTCGCTGAATCAATGACGCAACCATCAATACACTGAATAAAACAAAAAAGATGGTTGGCGTGTGAGTCAAATCGAGCCGCATAAATTCATATCCATCAATCACTTGATCCACCAGCAATTTAAATATCAATATGTTAATGACAGCAAAGAAAAACCAGCTGGAATGTTGCTCCGCGCGCCGTTCAATTGTGAGGTCACGTTCATCTTTCTCGATATCATTCGTGCCGCCACGTATTGCCGTAAAAGCAGCAATCACCGTCTCAGCTACAATAAACAACCCAATAACCAGCCCATAGGTAATAAACATATGACGAGCTGATACATCCGCCACCTGCCAGCCAGCCATCATCCGCATCTTGAAAAACAAGAAGATCGCCCCGGTAGTAACCAGTGAAAGCCAGCTATATTTTTCCGCCTGAGACATAAAACCCTCTACACCTGAATGTATACTATGTTTTACATATAGGGATGAATTCACAAATGTAAAGAGTTTTTTACATAGGCTTTTATATTTCGCATGCACTACCTCATAGTGTAGTTTGCAAAGCCTATCCCCCTTCTACAAAGAGGGGTTTCATAACCTTGATCAGCAAACCGATATAGTGACTGAAGCAGTTTGTTGATTACTTAATTGCCCTCAAATACGATAATGGATCAATATTCTCATACCCAGGCGTTTCCTCCGCCAGGGTGGTTAACCAATATTTATGCCCTGCCCCAAAAACAATCAAAACCCTGTCACCTGGTTTCGTCACATCTTGCATTTTTGAAAATATTTTAGCGTTTCTCATAAACCAGTATGCGTTGAGCTCGGCAGCAGGCTGTTTTTCTCCAACATCAAATCTCAAAAGACTATAGTAGAAATCAGCTTCGGTATAAGGCGCTGAATTTATAACCTGTAGTTTTATCGCCAGATTTTCATGCTTAACGTCATCAAGACCTTTTTCCATGGTCGCTCGAAACTCACTCATATATTGGTCAAA
This sequence comes from uncultured Caulobacterales bacterium, assembly GCA_964529135.1. Taxonomy (GTDB): domain Bacteria; phylum Pseudomonadota; class Alphaproteobacteria; order Caulobacterales; family Parvularculaceae; genus CALLPQ01. Next base: position 1,316 of record CAZGVP010000069.1, read on the forward strand.
GCTATGTTGCTGGCCTGTTTCGGCTATATGAGATGTTAATTTACCAAAGGGAAAATACTCTGGTTCACCTTCTGACGGTTGCTCATCAAGACCATGAACACGCGCGATATTTAATAGCGACGCAACACGATAAGCGATTTGCACACGTTCATCAGGGTCAGTACGAAGCATTTCAGCATTAAATTCAGGAAAAACAGAGTCAATATATTCCGGCGGCGTTGAAACACGCTCGGTAACAATAACCGTCGGATTGAATTTAGCCAACGCCAGCGCTATTGCCGCTAGCTCTTCTTGTCGACCCGCGGATAAAACATTATCAGGCTGTGTATTAACGACATCACTAACGCTTCCAGAGAAATGCTCACTCCCAAGCACCATGATAGAAACAGCCCTTGCCTGCTCAGTAGAATATTCTTGCAGAATTTGTTCAACTGGATTTGAACACCCTGAGACCCAAAAAAATACCGCAAAAACTATCAGAAATATTTTCTTCCGCATTACTAATTGCCTCCCTTTACATACGCGTCTTTTGTCTTTCCGGTAATGTCCATTTCTCAATCCTGTCCATGGTCGACAAAATCACTTCGGATAAATCGCACTCTATTTCATCAAATAGGTCAGTATATGTAATAATTTGATTATTGAGGTGCTTTTTCAGCTTGCGATATTGCGAAAAACCTTTCTTGGTGAAGGCCAAATTCTTCTGGCGCCTGTCATTTTCATCAATAACACGCTCAACAATACCAAGATTTATCAAACCATCGATACGTTGCGTTACAAGTTGGTGTGGGTGATTTAAATAACGAGCAATTTCAGCGACAGAGGTATTTTCCTGTTCTCCAATAAAAATCATTGAAGATATTGATCGAGCCGGCAGTTCAATACCTTGTTTTTGAAGAAGTGTTTCGGTTTGCGAAACTATCATTTGCGCGAGGCGCTCTAATTGATTGGCTAGAAACGGGCGCGCCCAAGGCTCATCATCAATGAGAGGGATTCTTGTCAAAGTTCACCACCTTCCATAAATATACAATAAATTGTATATTTATGGAGTCAACCTTAAATCCTGCTTCATAAATCACAAACCTACCTATAATGGTTATACGTAAGCAAGAATTGCAAAAGCCGTTAAGTACGAACGGAACAGATATGCACAAAGTATGAGGAACCCCACAAAAGCGCTCTCGCGCAAATTTCGATCAGTATAACACGAAAAAAAATACGAGGATATTTATCCGACATCGTGATTTTCAATTTATAGTGCTAATTGTTCTGTCCACCGAAGGACGTTGTCGACCGTTATCAGCGGGGCAGAATTGATAGCCGGGTAGCCCTGAACGCTTTACGGAGTTTGGGGAGTCCGGACGGGTTGGCCGCGTTTAACCGAGTGCACCATCATTTGATGGGCCGCGTGGGTGCTGGCTCGTGAACATATCAGGCGTGAGGTGTGCGCTAGCTCACTTCAAAAAAATTAGCATTCGGGTTGGCCGCCTCGCGCCATTCCTTCATTACTTTACACCGTTCGAGGGAAATTTTCACCCTGCGACGATGGTCACACACGCCTACATATCCCATAGCAATCAAGAAAGTCAGTGATGCCAAGACGCAAAAATCAGAAACAATGGAGACCCCAAAAAACTTGCAAAAATGGTCATCCATTCGATCATCGAATCAATGATCACTCCACCCCCATTCAAACAACCAGGAAACCATTTTCAGCAAAAGCAATGATGGCTATTGAGATGCAATATATTGCTCTCGTGGAAAAACGTATGGCGCTGCGTGATTTGCAAGCAATGCGCCGTCGCCGACTTGCTAACGCAGAAGCAATCCGCAGGAATCGAGCTGCAATAGAGCATCAGGCAAGCATATTTATGGCTGAATAGGATTCAGACCATTAGATCCGCCTCTTAACTATCGTCCTCTAAACACTCTGCATCACCAGAGAGGCGTTGGTACCGCCAAATCCAAAGGAATTTGTCAGTATGGCATTGATTTGTCTTTCCACCGGCTCATGAGGTGCAAGGTTAAGCGCAGTTTCAACCGACGGATTATCAAGATTGAGTGTACCAGGCGCAATATTATCGCGCATCGCAAGAATGCAAAATATAGCCTCTATGGCACCAGCCGCTCCCAATAAGTGGCCTACAGATGATTTTGTTGAAGACATAATCATATCTTCAGTGGCACCTTCAAAAAGGCGTTCCACAGCGCGCAATTCAATTTCATCTCCCAACGGCGTTGAGGTGCCATGAGCGTTAACATAATCAATTTCGGCAGGATGCAGCCCGGCCCGTTTCAAAGCCATACGCATAGATCGATAACCACCATCGCCGTCTTCTGCAGGGGCCGTGACATGATAAGCATCACCAGATAATCCGTATCCGGTAACTTCGGCGTAAATTTTTGCACCGCGCGCCTTGGCATGTTCATATTCTTCTAGCACGAGCATGCCAGCGCCCTCACCCATCAAGAAGCCATCACGGTCCCTATCATAGGGGCGCGATGCTTTTTCGGGTGTATCATTGAAGTTTGTTGTTAGCGCCTTGCATGCTGTAAACCCCGCGATCCCTAATGGGGTGATCGCTGCTTCCGCGCCACCGGCAATCATAATGTCCGCATCATCATACATGATCAATCGGGCAGCATCACCAATGGCATGGGCACCCGAAGAACACGCCGTGACGACAGCATGGTTGGGCCCGCGCAAACCAAAGCGAATTGAAATTTGGCCAGAGATCAAATTAATCAAACTGCCAGTAATAAAGAATGGAGAGACACGGCGCGGGCCTTTTTCATGATTGATAATGGCAAATCGCTCTATGCCTTCAAGGCCGCCAACACCAGACCCGCACAAAACGCCTGCACGTTCTTGCTGATCGCGGGTTTTGAGCTCAACGCCACAATCGTCAAATGCCATCTGCGCTGCTGCCAATGCATAAACAATAAAATCGTCCATCCGGCGTTGCTCTTTGGGTTCGACCCATTGATCCGGGTTGAATACATCATCACCAGCAGCATCTGCACCAGAGCCCGGCCTGTCAGCACGGGGTACCTGCGCAGCAATCTTGCATGGCAATTGAGAGACGTCGAATTTTTCAATATGTCCGGCACCACTATCGCCAGCCAGCAATCGCCTCCAGCTTGCCTCTACACCAGACGCCAATGGCGATACTAATCCCAACCCGGTTACTACAACACGTCTCATTCATTCGCGCCTTTCAATTCATCAGACCCTATAGCCATTGCGCTCAAGCCACGCACCCAAAATCATTTTAACAAGGGATCTTCTCCAAGCATACCCGAAGCCATTTGAATGACCAAAACTCTACTCACTGCAAAAGCCCGGCTCCCTTAACCGGGTAAACAAAATCTCGAGCAAAAGTCATCATACAAAAAAAGGCTGTGCGCTTACCAGCACACAGCCCTTACAAAGCTCAATCAGAGCGCTACTTGCAACAGGAGCGTCCTTATTTCTTTTGCTCAGTGATGAAGTCGATAGCATTACCGACGGTCTGAATTGTTTCAGCTGCATCATCAGGAATTTCAACTTCGAATTCTTCTTCAAACGCCATAACGAGCTCAACGATATCAAGGCTATCAGCGCCGAGATCATCAATAAAGCTTGCTTTTGGTTCGACCTTGGCGGGGTCTACGTCGAGATGTTCGACAACGATTTTTTTCACTTTTTCCGCAAGATCAGACATTAAAGGCTCCTTATAGAACGCGGGCTCTGGATAGGGGTTGTAACCTGAACGGGTCTTTAAAAGTCCCGAATGAGCATGAAAGTCCAGCCTGGCCATACTCCGGCATTTTGCAGTGCAATAAAGAAAATAAGAACTCCTCATGCATCTTGCTAGGGCGATACGGCAAATTGTGCCGTCTTGCAACGTCATTTTCTGCTTTTCCGCACCATATAGTGTGGGATTTTTGAGGATTTTCCGGAACTGTCTGAAAGCTGACTGGATCCAGGAGTAAATTCATTAGATCATCGCCATTCCACCGTTAACATGGAGAGTTTGACCTGTAACATACCCGCCAGCATCAGAAGCCAGATATAGAGCGGCAGCAGCAATATCATCGCTGGTTCCCATCCTGCCAGCTGGAATTTTAGTGAGGATCGCGTCTTTCTGCTCGTCTTTAAGGGCATCAGTCATCGCAGTTTCAATAAATCCAGGAGCGATGCAATTCACAGTCACATTACGACTTGCAATCTCTTGAGCGAGCGATTTGGAGAAACCAATCATACCCGCTTTTGATGCCGCATAATTAGCCTGTCCTGCATTACCAGTAACCCCAATTACTGACGTGATACCGATAATCCGGCCAAATCTTTGTTTGGTCATGCCCCGCAAAGCAGCTTTTGATAGCCTGTAATAAGCCGTCAGATTGATCTTGATAACCTCATCCCAATGATCAGGTTTCATCATCAGCATCAACATGTCTCGCGTCACGCCGGCATTGGAAATCACAATATCAAGGCCACCCATAAACTCACTTGCCGTTTTTGGTAACCCATCCACAGCTTCCAGATCAGAAAGATTACATGGCGCGATATGCGCGCGCTCGCCAAGCTCTCCTGCTAGCGTTTCCAGCTTTTCAGCCCGTGTCCCCGAAAGAGTGACGCTGGCGCCTTGCGCATGGAGCGCTCTGGCAATTGCACCGCCAATACCTCCCGTTGCGCCAGTGATGAGGGCTCTTTTATCGCTAAGATCAAACATGGAAATTCTTTCTGCTTACAGTCAATTAATCATTGGTAGTACTTAAATATCGTTGGCATTCGCTATCATCAATTAGAGCCCAAGACTATCCAAATTCTCGATCCAAATCATCCGGCGCTCCAACATTGCGAACGGTAGCGTCTTTTTCAATGCGCCGAATAAGCCCGCCCAACACTTTGCCAGCGCCAACTTCAACAAATTCAGTAACACCTGTAGCAAGCATTGTTCGCACACTTTCAACCCAACGCACCTGGCCTGTCACTTGCCGCACCAAAAGGGGTTTTATTTCTTCCGGATCCGTCACATTCATCGCCGTAACATTCGCGACCACTGGAACTACAGGCGCTTTCACGGACACTTTTTCCAGCGCTTGCGCCATACGTTCTGCTGCAGGTTCCATTAAAGAACTGTGGAAGGGTGCGGACACTGGCAAAAGCTTTGCCATTTTGATTTTATGCTCTCTTGCACTGGCACAAGCGGCTTCAACACGGTCTTTGGAGCCAGAAATAACAACTTGACCGGGCGCATTATCATTGGCGATTTCACAAACGCCATCCCCTGACGTTGCCTCAATAAGCGCTCCCGCACTCTCCAGCGTAGCGCCAATCAGGGCCGCCATCGCCCCCTCGCCTACAGGAACAGCAGCCTGCATAGCTTCACCACGAATTCGCAGCAATTTCGCAGTATCGCCAAGAGTGATACTGCCAGCCGCACACAAGGCAGAATATTCACCAAGAGAATGCCCGGCAACACATGCCGCATCACTGACTTTTTGCCCAGCCTCTTTTTCAAGAACACGCATCGCCGCTATCGATACAGCCATCAATGCCGGTTGAGTATTTGCGGTCAAGGTCAATGTATCCTGTGGGCCATCAAATATAAGGGCTGAGAGTTTTTTACAAAGCGCTTCATCCACTTCCTCAAAGACTTCACGAGCAATAGGAAACGCATCAAAAAGTGTCCGCCCCATTCCAACTACCTGGCTCCCCTGTCCGGGAAAAATAAATGCACGCGACATCACTGTACTCCTGCCTGTAACCGCCCTCAAATCGTGGCTCTTTGCGTTCGATTCTGCCGGGAAACTAACTCCGGCAAGAGGTAAGCGCAAGGAGTTACAACCATATTGCCTACTGCATCTACTTATTTATATCACTCGACTAGTCTGATAGCATCATAAAAACAGTGAGGAAAAAGATATGCGTTTGCTTTTATTTTTCATCGGTATGCTGATCGCAACTTTAGCACTTCGAACTGCATGGACAATAACACAAGTTTCAGGGGCATTGGTTGCCATTGACCCACTTCTTGTCGATAAATGTACAAGATTAGATATTGCGCCAGGAACGGAAGACATCGCAATTGATCATAACTCCGGTATAGTTTTTGTTGGGGCAGGTGATCGTCGGTCCTGGTATGCTGGCACACAAGACTCAAACGGTTACAAAAACAAAAATGGCATCTATGCCTTTGACCCACAAAAACCCGGTTCTTTAAAATTAGTATCACCTCCTGACATGAAACCTTTCCTGCCTCATGGCATAAGCCTATGGCAAGGGCCAGTTGGAGAACGTCGCCTGTTTGTCGTTAATCATCCCGGTGATGGCCGGGAAATTGTCGAACTATTTAGTGTCGCCAATGACAATATGCTGACCCATATTGAATCAATCTACTTTGATGAAATGTATTCTCCAAACGATATTGTCGCTGTTGGCCCCCGACAATTTTATGCAACTAATGATCGCGCGTACGACGTAGGCATTGCTGCAACTCTTGAGCTTTACCTCAGCTTGCCTCTATCTGATGCGGTTTACTTCGATGGTAAAACCGGCCGTACTATCCAAAAAGGTCTGATGTATGCAAATGGCATTAATCAGTCAAAAGATGGAAAAACCATTTACATTGCAGAGTTTTTACGCCGCACCGTCACATCTTATGATCGGGATATTGAAACCGGGAAACTAACTCAAAAAAGACGCTACAAACTAAATACTGGGCCAGACAATATCGATGTCAGTAGCGATGATATCGTATGGGTTACAGGACACCCTAAAGCATTAGCATTTCAAGATCATGCCGAAGATTCGAGCAAAATCTCTCCTTCACATGTAGTTCGAATTAACCCAGAAAACGCAGAGATAAGCAATGCGTTTATCTCTACTTATGGAGAAATCAATGGATCCAGCATTGGTGCAGTTGATCGAGGAAAACTTTACGTCGGAGCAGTATTTGAGTCGCATATTCTCTCTTGTCCAATTGGATAAAATTGAACCGGGATTACGGCCACATAAACTTCAAGAATCGGTTAAATCTTCAACTAACAAATCCATGCGTTCATGGCCCCAATATTTGTCGATACCATTTTCGGCTTCAACCACCGCGAATGGCACTCCAAATACGCTATCTTTTTCTATCAGCATTCGAATTTTTTTAAATTCAAGCTCCCCGTCACCTTGAATAGCAGCCTTCATCGCGCTGGCACACCAACCGATTTGGGTAGCGCAGTCAGCAAGGACATTCAGATCACTGATATCGAGCCCCTTTCCCCATCGGGCATCCCCAATTGCGCAAGCAAAATCAACCCCATGTCCGGCGCCTGTCGCCGCAAATTGTGCCAATTGTGCCGGTTTATAATCAGGATCCATAATTTCAGGCATGGCCATTTCCAACCCCAGACGCTTTGACATGCGCGGTGCATCCGCCATGATATAAGCCAATTTAAGAGGGTTATCTGTTGGATTAGCAAACGGAACACCATTTGGCGGTGCTAGAAAAGGAACAACACTTACTTTTAGCTCACTTCTGGCCTCTATCCCAGAGCGCTGAATGATATGCATTCCAAGTCGAGAATAGGGACTACGAACGCCGGAATAAACACGAATTTCTTTCATTACTCAGCAACCGGGATAATCGTCACGCTTTCACCGCAGCCGCAGGCATCGGTCTGATTGGGATTGTTGAACACAAACCGTTGTGAGAGTTTCTCAGTCACAAAATCAATCTGTGTGCCAATTAGAAAGAGTATCGCCTTTGGATCAATCAAAATCTTGATCCCATTTTCTTCCACGACCTCGTCCAGTGGCCCCGCTTCGATGGCATAATCCATAGTGTATTCCATGCCAGCACATCCACCATTTTTTACACCGATTTTAACACCGATAAACTGCTCTTCGGCACTGGCCATAATCTCACTCATGCGCGTAGCAGCAACATCGGTAAGAGTCACAACCTTTGGTCTTTCACGTCTAGCCATTAACAACTCCTACATCCAACCCAATTCCAGTTTAGCTTCATCAGACATACGTTCTGGTGTCCAGGGCGGATCGAACGTCATAACAACAGTCACATCCTCAACACCCTCTACACCGCGCACTGCCCCCTCGACCCAACCAGGCATTTCGCCCGCCACCGGACACCCAGGCGCCGTCAGCGTCATATCAACAGTTAGAAGCCGATCATCGGAGATATCAACTTTATAGATCAGCCCAAGCTCATAGATATCCACCGGAATTTCCGGATCATATACCGTTTTGAGCATTCGGATGATATCCTTGGTCATTTGCTCAATCTCAGCTTCGGGTATGGCGCTACCGCCACTGGTTTCAGCCTGTGCAGAAGGCACTGTTTCTTGTGCTGGTACCTCAGCCTTCAGATCGATCATATCTCTTTGTTCAGTCATTATATTCGCCCGTACATTTTTAGGATCTCATCCCAACATTTGGTGTGTCTTGTGCAATCCTTCAACCAACGCGTCTACCTCTTCATGAGTATTATACGCCCCAAAGGAAGCCCGCGCCGTCGCCGTAACACCGAGACGCTTCATCAAAGGCTGCGCACAATGGTGCCCTGCCCTCACCGCCACGCCTGAGCGATCTAGAATTGCGGAAATATCATGGGGATGGGCATTATCCATGCCAAAACAAACAATCGGCGCTTTACCAGTAGCTTGTCCATAGATCTTAACGAAATTCAGTTTGCGCAATTCTTCCATCGCATGAGTAGCCAACGCCCCCTCATGAATAGCGATCTCAGCCATGCCAATTTCATTAATCCAGTCAATAGCCGCACCAAGACCGATCACCTCAATGATTGCCGGTGTTCCTGCTTCAAAGCGATGCGGAGCATCATTATAAGTCACGCCCTCGGTGGTGACGATATCGATCATCTCGCCGCCACCCCGAAAAGGCGGCATGGCATTGAGCACATCCCTACGGCCATACAAAACACCAACGCCACTGGGGCCATATAATTTATGCCCCGTCATCACATAAAAATCGCAGCCAATATCTTGCACATCCACCGAGGCATGAACACTGGCCTGACAACCATCAAACAGTATCTTGGCTTGACGCTCATGGGCAATCCGCGTCAGCTCCTTCGCCGGCGTTTCAACACCCAACACATTCGACATGTGCGAGATAGTCACCAATTTCGTGCGTGCCGTGAACATTTTTTTATAAGCCACCAGATCAATCTCACCATCATCAGAGATATCCAGCCATTTCAAAACCACACCTTTGCGCTCTCGAAGCAAGTGCCATGGTACGATATTTGAGTGATGCTCCATCAAAGAGAGGATGATCTCATCACCCTCCTGTAGATCGTCAACGCCCAATGCATAAGCCACCAGATTGAACGCATCAGTGCCGCCTGAGGTGAATATAATTTCTTCATCACTGGCCGCATTGATGAAATCAGCTACCTTTTTACGCACCTCTTCAAATGCAGTGGTCGCCTCATTAGACAACATATGCAAGCCGCGATGAACATTGGCATAACCGTTCTCCATCACATTGGTGATTTTATCGATTACGGCTTTGGGTTTTTGCGCTGACGCTGCGTTATCAAGATAAGCAAGCGGTTTACCATAGGCCTTACGCTTCAAAATCGGGAACTGCTCGCGAATGGCATTGACGTCGTAGGTCATAAAACGTCACCTAAATTCAGCCACTTCGCCGCCTGTTCGCGAAAAATATCCGCAAATTTTTCATTCGGCATTTCATCAAATATTTCTGCGAGAAAT
>CAZGVP010000070.1:0-10946 GCA_964529135.1 uncultured Caulobacterales bacterium
AAAAAGGGTTATTCGTGAGCGCATCGCTGTCAAATTTAATCATTGCTGTCCCTATCCCCGTACCAACAGTCAAATAGCTTACATTTGTTTCACCACTCATATGATTGACGCTAATGGCTTGCTGAAAATTGTGGCCATCATTACTGACCTGCAGGCTAAAATCATCATTACCAAGCAAGCCCATTTCCACTCGTCCTGAAAACCCCGTTTGAAATAAAATAGACCCAGTAGCATCGGCTAGGGATTTATTGAAAACGTGGCGCAAACTGCCCGTTCCTGGCGTCACATCGTCGTGACTGAATAAAATTGCATCTGACTTTACCGCAAAACGATTGGTATCATCGGCGACAGTATTAACACCAAATTTGAGTGCAGTCTCAGCACTCTCAGCGTCGCTAGTGATCTGCGACCAACCATTATCTCCATAAGAAACCAATCCCCCTTCATCCAAAACAAAAATAACCCAGCCCTGTTGCGGTAAAATTTCAACCCAAGCCCCATCTTGGAAAACGATCAGACTGTTTTCTGAAAAACTCGACCATTGAGAACCTGACACCTCCGAGGGGAGAAGCCATGCATCACCGTCAACTGGGGCAGCTGGTTCGTCATTTTGCGTTCTGGATATCACACGCGCCTGAACCAACGCATCAAGAAGGCGAAAACTTTCATTCACCGTAACGTGCTTTTGCGCCTGTTGTGCCATCACATATGACAGCGAAAGATTGGGTGATTGGTCCATCGATATACTCCAAATACTTCTTCAAACTGCCGGAGCCTATGAGCAAAACCTTGGACGAGGAAAAAATACACCTATTGGGAGCTATCCATTTTTATTTTACAACCATCATGAAATATATGGTTATACCTCTATCTGTATATTCTCGGGTTTTGTGATTTTGATCATCCGCAAACTTCTGTATGGCTAATAAAAACTTATATCAACGCAGGAAATTTTCATGTTTGACAGGGCAGAAGCGATAGACAAGGCTTTTCTCAAACACGTAAGCAATAATGAATTTCCCATAGAAATCGATACGCGATTGCATGCGCTACAACCAGAAACACTGGTTGATTTGTTTGATACTCAATTGATGAGCCGCCACCTGGACTTGATGGCCAGGCGCTCAAAAGGCAAGACTTTTTATTCTATTGGTAGCGCAGGGCATGAAGGCATGGCCGCTTTAGCGTTAGTGAGTCGTCAGACGGATATGGCATTCCTCCATTATCGCGATGCTGCATTCCTGATCCAGCGATTGAAGCAAACCGGTGGCACACCACTCTATGATATGGCGCTTTCTTTTTCTGCGAGCAGTGATGATCCTGTGTCCGGTGGACGCCACAAAGTACTTGGTAGCGTCAATGCATCCGTACCGCCACAAACCTCGACAATCGCCTCACATCTGCCCAAAGCGGTCGGCGCAGCACAATCCATCGGCATGGCAAACAAGCTAAAGAGCAAAGGCCACTGCCTGCCACGTGACGGCATTATTCTGGTGAGTTTTGGCGATGCTTCCGCTAATCACTCTACCGCACAAGGCGCGTTTAACACCGCACAATGGGCCTCTTATCAAGGCGCACCGATGCCGATCGTTTTTGTATGCGAAGATAATAATATTGGCATTTCCGTCGAAACGCCCTCTGGCTGGATCGAATCCTCTTTTTCAAACCGTCCGGGTCTTGATTATTTCTCAAGTGATGGGACTTGCTTGCCAAGTTTTACGCAAACTATGTCGCAAGCACTGCAACATACGCGTCGCACACGTCGCCCTTCCTTTGTCCATGCAAAAATGGTTCGCCTTATGGGCCATGCCGGCGCAGATATAGAGGCAAGCTATGCCCCACTCAATCATATTGAGGCCAGCGAAGCGCAAGACCCACTCTTAAAGACCGCGCAAATCCTCACACGCAATACTATTTTAAGTCCCAAAGCAATCACCAACCGTTACGAAAGCATGAGAAACCGCGTTAAAAAGATTAGCCAAATTGCCCAAGACAGGCCAAAGCTAACCTCAGCAAAAACAGTGATGAAAAGCTTGATTCCCGCCAAAGCGGTACGCAAGGCTCCGCCTTTACCTGAGATAAAAGACACATCAAGCAAACCCCTCCCACTAGCACGCCACATCACCCTCGCCCTTGACAATATTATGGCGCAATATCCAAACGTCGTCGCATTCGGCGAGGATGTAGGCCGCAAAGGTGGTGTTTATGGGGTGACAACCGGATTACAACAAAAATTTGGCAAAGCACGCATTTTTGATACTCTACTTGATGAACAATCAATTTTAGGCCTTGCCATTGGAATGGCTCAAAACGGGTTTATTCCAATCCCCGAAATTCAATTTCTGGCATATCTTCACAATGCAGAAGACCAGCTACGTGGTGAAGCGGCTACTTTGTCCTTCTTCTCTAATGGTCAGTATACAAATCCTATGGTAATCCGTATTGCCGGACTTGCTTACCAAAAAGGGTTTGGCGGGCACTTCCATAATGATAATTCATTCGCTGTATTGCGTGACATTCCCGGCGTCATAGTCGCTTGCCCATCTAACGGACCAGATGGCGCTGCTATGTTGCGTGAATGCATTCGTATGGCATATGAAGAAAACCGGGTCATAATCTTTCTCGAACCTATTGCCTTATACAATATGGCGGATCTGCATGACGAAAACGATCAGGGTTGGCTTGCCCCCTATCAGTCACCGAGAAAAGCACCACGCATCAGGCTGGGAGATATTAAAACCCATGGCACTGGGAAAGATGTGTGCATTCTCACCTATGGCAATGGGTACTATCTATCGCGCAAAGCGGAAGCAAATCTTCATACCAACCACAAGTTAAGCACATCAATCGTCGATATGCGTTGGCTCCACCCTCTCCCCGAAAAGGCAATCCTGAAGACGGTTGCGGACGCAAAACACATCTTGATTGTTGATGAGTGCCGAAAAACCGGCTCAGTCAGTGAAGAAATCATGGCGTTATTACACGAGGGCAAAATCAATGTTCCCATGGCGCGGTTAACTGCTGAAGATAGTTTTATTCCGTTAGGTCCAGCAGCCTATGAAGTCCTCCCCAGTGTTGAGAAAATCATTGACGCCGCTGTTAAACTCACAACATCATCACCCAAACCGAAGGCTTCGTCATGAACAAAGAAACTGCCTTCATCATCTGTCCTGGCCGTGGTTCCTATCAGGCTGACGAACTTGGCTATCTCAAGAAACATCATCAAGATAAAACTGAATTTTTCGCCATGCTTGATGGCATCCGCAATGAACGTAATCAAAAACCAATTACTACCCTTGATTGTGCAAAACGGTTTACATTATCCGGCCATACCAATGGTGAAAATGCATCGCTATTGATTTATGCTTGCGCTTTGGCAGATTTTATGACGATCAATCGTGACCGCTACGATATTGTTGCGGTTGCTGGAAACTCCATGGGTTGGTATTTATCTTTAGCTTGCGCCGGTGCACTATCCATTGAGAATGGAGCTCGCCTCGTTAACACAATGGGCACTTTGATGCATCAAAAAGGCGTAGGCGGACAAATTATATATCCGCTGGTTGATGAACGTTGGCAGCCTGATACAAAAAAAATAATAGTTATTGAAAACACAATTCTAAAGGCTCATGAACTGGGGTATCATGTTTCTATCTCTATTCGGCTCGGCGGTATGGCCGTATTAGCCGCGGACAAGGAAGGTATGGCTTTTCTCAAAAAAGAATTGCCCGCACTCGAGCGTTACCCAATGGAGTTGTCTTTTCATGCCGCGTTCCATTCTTCTTTGTTGAATTTCATCATCCCGCAAGCTCAGTCAATCTTGCCCCAGAGCCTGTTAGGTCAACCCGCAATTCCTATGATTGATGGCTGCGGCCATATCTGGTCACCGGAGGCATGCAACATCCAATCCCTCTATCGCTATACCCTGGGCACGCAAATTAATGAAACATATGATTTCACGCGCTCGGTGGAAGTGGGCTTGAAAGAGTTTGCCCCAGACAAAATCATCGTTCTGGGTCCCGGCACCACCATGGGACCACCTGTAGCACAAACCGTCATCGCCCATGATTGGGCAGGTATAAAGACAAAAGACGGGTTTAAGAAAAGACAATCGAAAGATCCGTTTATCCTCAGCATGGGAATAGATGAACAACGAAAAGTAGTGATTTGACGATATTTTGATACCGTTTTGTATCAAGGCGCATACAACATCTGCTAGCGGCTGGATACTAAGCTAATCTTCCCCCAAAAAAAACCCGCCAAAAAAATGGCGGGTCTTTTAAATTGCATCGAATGGAATAAACCAAATTGATACAAAAATATTTTACAGCGCTGAGTTCACATCAATTTTAATGCCGGGGCCCATTGTTGAGCTCACCGAGATTTTCTTGATATAAGCGCCTTTTGCACCCGCCGGTTTGGCTTTTTGTACAGCATCGATAAATGCTTGTGTGTTTTCTACCAGTGCGTTCTCAGCAAAGCTTGCCTTACCAATACCTGCATGGACGATGCCAGCTTTTTCAACACGGAACTGAACTGCGCCGCCTTTAGCATCGCCAACAGCTTTTGTAACATCCGGAGTTACTGTGCCAACTTTCGGGTTAGGCATAAGACCACGAGGGCCAAGCACTTTACCAAGACGGCCCACAATTGCCATCATATCCGGTGTCGCGATCACGCGGTCAAAATCAGCGAAACCGCCCTGGATTTTTTCCATGAGATCTTCAGCACCAACAATATCAGCACCAGCCTTAGTTGCTTCTTCAGCTTTTGCGTCTTTTGCAAATACAGCAACACGCACTGTCCGGCCTGTTCCATTAGGCAAGTTCACAACGCCGCGAACCATCTGGTCAGCATGGCGCGGATCAACCCCGAGGTTCATTGCGATTTCAATCGTTTCATCGAACTTTGCATTGGCGTTGTTTTTGACATGTTTCACAGCTTCTGCAACACCATAAGGCTTTGTTGTATCAACAGCTTCGCGAATTGCGCGGGTTCTTTTTCCTGGTTTTGTCATCGTACTAACCTTTCACCTCAAGGCCCATTGCCCGTGCTGAACCCATGATAATCTTTGACGCCGCATCAAGATCATTAGCATTAAGATCTTTCATTTTGGCTTCTGCAATTTCACGGCATTGCGCTACGGTAACGCTCCCGGCAACGGCACGACCAGGCTCAGATCCACCTTTTGGCAAGTTAGCAGCCTTTTTAAGAAAGTAAGACGCTGGTGGAGTTTTGGTTTTAAAACTAAATGATTTGTCAGTGTAGATTGTGATGATTGTCGGGATTGGCATCCCTTTTTCCATCTCTTGTGAGGCGGCATTGAACGCCTTACAAAATTCCATGATATTGAGACCACGTTGACCGAGTGCAGGGCCAATTGGCGGAGACGGTGTTGCCGATCCCGCAGGAACCTGAAGCTTCAGGTATCCAGATATCTTCTTTGCCATGTTATTTCCTTCCGGTTGGCTATGTATGCAGGCCTCGGGAACTCAATCCCGAAAACCCCGCGAAGGGATCGTGGTGAGGTAAAACCATGGTCTTTCAGGCCATTCCTTCCACGACGAGCGCGTGATGTAACGCTGGAGCCAATATATTGCAACAGCTAATCGACCAGAGCTATACCAGCCTGGAATGCTTAGAATATAAAATAAGCGGGAGAAGTGTGTGGATAATCTGTTGATAAACATCCCAAAACGTAAAAGCAGCGGATCGTTTCGGGGACTGAACTGATCCGCTGCTATTTACTGAAACGCGACAAACTCTACTTACGCAACACACGCTACAGATCATGCAGAAATCCAGTTGCGGGAGATACGCACCCTACCCTCACTTTGTAACGCAAAATGGGGGGAATAACTGCCCTGAGAAACACTCAGTGATTGTAATGTTATATTATCTCGCACATAAGTCAAGAAAATAGTTAACAATTTGTAAACTTTTAGCCAAACGCACCCTCGTAAACACAGGCCCAACTTCCTGATAACTGATAAATAGACCTCCCCTTAATTGGTTTGAAGGTTTGAGTATTTGCAGTTACGCACGAAATGTGCACCAATAGAATTGTAAGAAGGGTTGTATAGACAGGGGCTTATTTGCATGTCACAAAAATTGCGGGCAAAAGATGATAACATCAACTTCAACACGCAAAAATTCACCACCTTAAGAGAACTTGTCGACACTAGGTTAAATTATTTTTTTACCGAGTGCGCTGCTTCTAGCCGATTAGGGTGCGCAGTTCGACACGGTCTGCTTTCCCCAGGCAAACGCTTTCGCCCAATAATTACTCTGCTGGCTTGCGAACAATCTGGCGGCCCCGAGGTTGCCCTTGGCTCTCCCTGCCTAGACGCAGCATGCGCAATTGAAATGGTTCATGCAGCATCACTGATCATGGATGATTTACCATCCATGGATAATGCCCGCTTGCGCAGGGGCGCCCTGACAACTCATGTGGTTTTTGGTGAAGGAGCAGCAACTTTGGCCGCAATTGCCCTTCTCAATGAGGCTTACAAAGTCATTGTAAATGCAAAAGATATTGCTCCAGAGGCAAGATTACGTGCGCTTGACCATTTAACTAAATCAATCGGGGTTGATGGACTTGCAGGTGGGCAAGATCAAGATATTGCCTGCAATGGCGCTACCCTTGGTAAAAGTGCCAATAACCGCACTTGCGAAACTGACCTCAAAGAGATGGAAAAGCGCCATCTTGAAAAAACAGGTGCGCTGTTTGCTGCTGCTGCTGCTATTGGCGGTGAAATTGCCGGTGCACCAGAAGCTAATATTCAAGACCTCAAACAATATGGATATAATCTTGGCCTTGCTTACCAGGCTTTTGACGATGTAGTCGATGTGGCTTGCAACGAAGAAACTTCTGGTAAAGATAGCGCCCAAGATCAGGATAAATCCACTGTCGTCAGTCTTCTTGGTACTGATGGTGCAAGAATCCTTGCCGAACGCCATCTTCAACGTGCCATAAGAAACGCTGAAGCAGCGAGCATTACAGACACCTCCCCCCTTTCCGAACTCGCTCGGAAGGTTGGCATGAGTTTTGGTTCGATAACTGCATGAATGAAGACTATATGCATGGAACGGAGGCAGCCCCTCAGGGACCACGAACTTCCGCAAATCAATCAACCAAGACCCTTGATCCAGCTCCATCATTAATAATAAAAGATGTCAGCCTTTGTTATGGCACTCACAAGGCACTTGATAATGTCTCGCTCAGTATACCACCTGGCACATTAACAGCATTGATTGGCCCCAATGGCGCAGGAAAATCCTCCCTTGTAAAAACAATATGTGGCCGCATCCCTCCAGATGAGGGAACAATCACGATCAATGGCCGTGCCTCAACAGAACGCGCTGCCCGCATAACTCTTGGTGTCGCCCCTCAACGCGCTGCCCTTTATGATCAATTGTCAGCAGAAGAAAACTTAATCTGCTTTGCAAGACAAGCGGGTGTACAAAAACTTGTCGCACGCCAACGTGTAAAAGATGTTCTATTGATGATTGGCTTATCCAATCATGCATCAGTTCGCATAAGCCAGATGTCAGGGGGGATGCGTCAAAGAGTGAACATTGCTGCCGCAATTATGCATGAACCAAAACTGTTAATCCTTGATGAGCCAGCAGCAAACCTCGACCCACAAGGGGTTACTCAAATTAGCCGACTAATAGAAAAATTGAAAACTGCAAATTATGCCATTTTATTGATTACCCATGACATGGAACAAGCAAACTTGCTCGCAGACAATGTGGTCATTCTTACAAATGGTCGCGTTAAAGCTGCAGGTGCCCCGCAACACCTTATCAATAAACTTTGCGGAGATTTTGCACGTCTTACCATCGCGACGACTGATTCAAGCAAGTTAAAAACGTTTGGGTTTATTGCCGATATTGAAAAAAAGAATATATGGACAAAGACTTTTCCTTCTCGCACCGCAGCCCTGCAAATTTTATCGGATATAAACCAAGTAAACATTCCAATCGATCATTGCACTTTATCAACACCCAGCCTGCGTGAAGCACTCGATGTTTCCATCACCTCTTCAGATCAATCTGAAAGTGCTAAGCAATAATGGTAATTGAACATTCTCTGTCACCCAAACCTAATGCTATGGGAATGCGTATTGCCATATTTCATGCTATGGCCCTGACATTATTGCGTGATCGAGCAAGCTTTGCTCTCACTTTTGTTCTACCACCCCTCATATTTGTTATTTTTGCAGCAGTATTTTCAGCGGCTTCCAGTGGGGATCTATCCATCCGTATGGGTGTTATAGCTCCCCAGGATAATATCACTCAGGAGATTATTGATGGACTTAAACAATCTGACCTGGTCAGCGAATTGAAAAAATATGAAAACATCAGCGCACTTCAGCAAAGCATCAGCGATGGAGAGATGGATTCCGGCATTGAGATATTGCGTCCCAATGAAACAGAACCCCCAATTTTTCGTATATATTTCGATCCGGTGAAATCAGGAGCTGCTACCATTGCCGAAGCTGCTCTTGCTGCGCAACAACCAGGAAATAATAACGACGAAGATCTTGATGGAGATGACGAAAATCAAATTCAACCTGCGGAACATATCTCAATTACTGGGGATATAACAGCAATCCCGATGGCAGCCTACTATGTTGCTGGTGTTGGCATGTTATTTGTTTTTCTATCCGGTTTTCAGTCCGCACTATCAGTTATAGAAGAACGCGACAGTGGCGTCATGGAACGTATCGCAGCAGGGCCATTTGGAGTTCGCCCAATGATTGATGGCAAATTTGCCTTTTTGATTGCCCAAGGAGTGTTGCAATTTGTAGTGATTTTAATCGTTGCATGGCTTGTATTTCGTGTCGATATCATAAGATATCCCCTCCCTCTTCTTATCACAATGATTGCCGCATCAATTTGTGCAGCCGGAGTTTGCCTTTGCATAGTCGGGTGCTGTCGTACCCGCAGTCAGGCTCATGCAATCGGTGCTGTTATCGCTCTTATTATGGCGGCCCTGGGGGGCTCAATGGCACCAAGGTTTTTGATGACACCGGAAGTTAGAACTATTGGTGCGATGACACCCAATGCCTGGGGCATAGATGCGTTCGGAATTAGCCTGTGGCGCAATGTCGGTATTGAAGCTGCATATACACCCTGGGTACTGTTAACAGGGACTGGCTTCCTTGGCTTAGGCATTGCATATATAGTCATGCAACGCACCCTGCGGGCCGGCTAATCATCAACACTACTAATTATATCAACAAACAAATACCCAACCCAGACATAAGCACATGAGTATTGTACTGCACATATCCATTATTATCAGCTTTATCTTAATCATGGAGGTCGTCGCCTGGTTGTCGCATAAATATGTCATGCATGGCTGGTTATGGTCACTACACAAATCACATCACGAACCACGTGAAGGCGCATTTGAAAAGAATGACCTATTTGGCGTTTTTTTCGCAATACCTTCAATCGTTCTTATATATACTGGTGTCAATCACTGGTTACCTGCGTTATCAGCCGGAGTGGGTATTTTGGGATACGGTCTGATTTATTTTTTTCTTCATGACATATTAGTACACAGACGATTACCAATCACATTACGCCCTAAAAAAGGGTATCTTGCCCGGATTGTCCAAGCCCATCGGTTACATCACGCGATTGAATCAAAACAAGGATGCGTATCATTCGGGTTCATCTTTGCACCCTCCCCTCAACGATTAAAAAAAATGCTTTCAAAAACGCAAAATGGCGCATTCAGGTCTGCAAAGTAAAATGCCAAACCACCGGGCAAGAAGGTGGTTCTAAACCGATGAAAATATTACTTTAGTCATCAACACCATCTGGTTCTGGTGTTGCGCATGCCTGTTGAATGACTGTCCATTCTTTATCTGTAAACAACTTAGTCGTACTCGGTGTAGATGCGGCTCTCGCATCTTTGATCCGGTTGCTTGTATTGGGGTGAGAGTTAAGCCAGCCGGGAATTTTAATGCGGCGTTTCTTCTTTTTTTTCTCGATTTGTATAATTTCTTCTGTGCTATCTGCATCTTCGCGCTCCTGCACCTTTCTTGTGATGTCTTCAAACGCACGGGCTAATGCTTCTGGGTTAATACCTACTTCATTCAAAATTTCAAATGCAGTTTCATCCGCTCGAGATTCTTGAATACGCGAATGGCGCATCTGATTAATCTGCCCACTGAGTTGTATACTTTGTTGAGCCAACCCTGACCCACCCGTGATCACTTCCAACAATATACCAAGCCCAGCATTACGGTAGAAAGCCTGCATACCATCACGGGCGCGCACATGTCCCAACTCATGAGCAATCACAGCCATGAAAGCTTCTTGATCATCCTCGACGACTCGCAACAACCCTTTAGTTGCCATTACCTGACCGCCAGGTAAAGCAAATGCATTGGGTGTACCCATTCGCACAAATTGAAACTCAATAGGAAAACCTACATTACCCGATACCGCCATCCTATTGATTACAGGTTCAATTAATGACAAAGCCTCATCTGCATTTGCGCAAGGCTTGATGAATGTATTGATCTGAGCAGCAAAATTTTCACCCATAGTTATTTCATAATCTTTGGGCGTCATGCGCGCCAGCGGCCCAGAGGCTGCAGGAATACCAACAAATAGCCCGGCAGTAATCAATGCAGATATGCTAACAAGTCCAATAACGAGGCCCGTCATGCGGCGACGCTGCACGCGACCGCTTAGCAAGTCCGGCATACGATTATTGATTTTATCTTCAGCACCATGTGGAAGGATGAGAATTGCATCTTCAATTTTGCCATTACCCAGACGGAACTCTTCTTGAGATTGACTAACCAATAATACGTCTCGATAATACCAGAACCATTGCTGCTCCTGATTATTATCTGATCGGATAGAAAGACCTTCCAGATCAAAACCAACAGTGACCACATGCTCCAGCGCACTTTCGC
>CAZGVP010000071.1:0-10933 GCA_964529135.1 uncultured Caulobacterales bacterium
CTCCCGACCCCTTGATTCGTAGTCAAGTACTCTATCCAGCTGAGCTACCGGTGCCAAGGATGTGGGTTTAAACGCAAATACACGTGGGATGCAAGAAGATTGCGGCGTTTAAGTCAATTTTGTGCAGCAAAAACACCTCGAGCGATGGCTCTGGCCACACAATCAGCGGCAAGGCTGCCTATCTTTGTTATTGTAACTGGATCTTTCGGTACAATCCCTTCCTCTAGTGGAGGGGCAAGGACAAAGATAACATCCCCGTCTGTGGGAGCATGTACAGGACGGATCGCACGGGCCAGACCATCCTGCGCCATAATAGCAACGCGCCGCGCTTCGGACTGGGTCAATGGCATTGATATCGCAACAACACCAATTGTGGTGTTTTCACGCCCGATATCGACAGCCTTTGCCAGAGGGCCAAGTTTTGTGTCATTTGGAAAACCTGCTGCGCCTTGATAATCACTATCCGGGCGAACACCACCAAATTCAGCATTCATTTCATAAGGCCATGCCCAGAAGGCATCGCTCTCAGGCATACGAACCGAGCCAAAGCTGTTGACTGCCATCAACGCACCAACAGTCAGGCCGTCACGGTCGACAACTGACACAGACCCAAGACCACCCTGCTCAATGCCTGCGCGTGCACCATAGCCCGCACCTACCCGGCCTTGTGCCAAAGACCCCGATATTGTTGCACCCTTCAATGCAGCACGGCCCAATTGTTGGTAAGGCGGATTATCACCCCAATTTTTCACACCACCATTGGCAAGGTCATACAAGATTGCCGCAGGCACGATTGGCGATACGGGAATCTCTGGCAAAGGCACTAATGAAAAACCGCGCCCCTGCGCGCCCAACATCGCAGCAACACTATCAGCCGCCCCAAGGCCATAGCTTGAACCACCAGCCAGAACGACGGCGTCCACAGTTTGCACTAAATTTGAAGGATCCAGAAGATCCGTTTCCCTGGTTCCCGGACCACCACCCCGAACATCAACAGCACAAATCCATGGTTTTTCTGGGAAAACAACACTGACCCCTGTTTCAATATTGGGGTCCTGCGCATTACCGACGCTGATACCCATAACATCGGTGATATCATTGTGATCGCCTGGACGGGGAAAATTTTCAGGATTTTGCTGTTGTGCCATCAGAAATATATGTACTGAATAGAGTTACCCCGCAACCTCTTCTCACAACCTCAATCACAGGGCAGTACATCATGTTTACCATCAGTTCTCTTCTCAATCGTATTGCCTCTATCATTCTGGTGAGCTTAACGCTCTTGGGATGTAATCAAAAAACAGATCAATCCGAAGCAACAGATCAGGCTTCTACCGCTTCATTATCCGAAGATAAAAAAATTGAGGAAAAACATTTCTTTATCTCTTCCGCGAACCCGTATGCTACACAAGCAGGGGCAGAGATTTTGCAGCGTGGCGGTAGTGCGGTTGATGCTGCTATCGCCACACAAGCGGTATTGGGACTTGTAGAACCACAATCATCTGGCCTTGGAGGTGGTGCATTTATGCTGCACTTCGATCCACACAAAGCCACCTTTGAAACTTATGATGGACGCGAAATGGCCCCTGCCAGTGCGACGCCAGATCGTTTCCTCAAAGAAGATGGTACACCAATGAGTTACCGAGATGCCGTATCAGGAGGGCTTTCAATCGGTGTCCCTGGGGTGGTTAGGATGCTGGATCTAGCGCACAAGGAGCATGGTACTCTTTCATGGAATGAACCCTGGCAGGCAGCGATTGATCTGGCAGATGTTGGTTTTGAAATTTCCCCCCGGTTAAATGGCCTGCTCGACAGATTCTATTTTCTAAAACAATCGCCTAAAGCACTCGCATATTTTTATGACGAGGATAGCAATCCATTGCCTGTAGGGCATATTTTGAAGAATCCGGCATATGCACAAACACTACGCACTATTGCTAATGAAGGCGCTGAGTCATTTTACACAGGAGATATCGCGGCGGAAATCGTTGAGGCCGTGAACACAGCCCCGCGTCCCGGTGGCATGACACTGGAAGACATCAAAAATTACAAAACGATAAAAAGAACTCCCGTATGCGGAGAATATAGAAATTATGAAATTTGCTCAATGGCTCCACCCAGTTCTGGAGGCGTGACTACATTACAAATTTTAATGCAATTAGAGAAATTTGACATAGCCAGTGCTGGCGCGGGATCTGTTGAAGCCTTACACTTATTACTAGAATCAAGTCGGTTGGCTTTCGCAGACCGTGCAAAATACTTGGCAGACCAAGACCAAACAGCTGCGGCTGGTGGATTGACTGCAGATGAGCTTATAGCAGGGCTATTAAATCCGGCATATATTACAGCACGGTCCAGTTTGATCGATATATCTACAGCAGCAGACGACGTGAGCGCTGGTGATCCGTCCGAACATGACATCGATGGCAATGCAGGACAGTGGAACGGCTATGCCCCCGGAAAGTCACCCGAACCTCCTTCCACAAGCCACTTCACAATCGTAGACGGTGAAGGCCGCGTTGTATCTATGACCACCACAGTAGAATCTGTTTTTGGTAGCAATCAGATGGCTGGAGGAATGATCCTTAACAATCAGCTGACGGATTTTTCTTTTCTACCAGAACGTAATGGTGTGCCAGTGGCCAATGCAGTAGCGCCGGGAAAACGTCCCCGATCCTCCATGTCGCCAGTTGTCGTATTTGATGAAAATGGTGAACTATGGTCAGCGTTAGGCTCTCCCGGTGGGCCGGCAATCATCGGTTTCGTCGCAAAAACTCTTCTTGGACTCATTGATTGGGATATGTCCATGCAAGATGCAATTGATTTTCCTCATGCCGTTGTGCCACGTGGTGGCGTTTTTTTGGAAGAAGGTGGATTCGATTCACAAATTATAGCGGCACTCACCGAACGTGGTCATGAAATCAGAGAGCGCGCTTTGACCAGCGGTCTTCACGGTTTCCGAATAAATCCTGACACCACCTATGATGGTGGCGCAGACAAACGTCGTGAGGGCACATGGGTGACAGGTATTGTTGACAGTTCAGCAGAGCAATATTTACCTAACGCCCTGCCTTAACTAACAATACATAGTTTGCATATCCGAAAACTGCACTTAGACATAACTTCATAGAAACGTATGCTTGGAATATATAGGTTGGTTTCAACCATCTTGTGTGCATCATCCAGACTCTCTACCTGCACGATCATATAACCCGTTATCGAGACAGGGCCTAAAGGTATGTCTATCACCCCGACATTAGAAATTTCCCGGCCATGAGGCAAATATCCTTACTCAACAATATTGCCTTTCACACACTCAAACCATTGACCCCATGCTACCATAATTTTAGGTGTAGGTATTTCAAAACCATACATTAGAAAAAGAAATTTTTTCACGCTGCTCTCCTCTTTGCTGCTAATTGTACAGCTTAGCGAAATAATCTTTTATCCACTAAAAAAATCTTGGAGTCAAAAATCTTTGAGGATAGCAATAAGCATTCTTAAAATTGATGGATACCGCATTCAGTTTTTGCGGCCCCACGCCAGCGCCCAGCTCTAACGTCATCACCATCCACTACCGGATGGGTACATGGCCAACAACCAATAGAGGGGTACCCTCGCGCCACCAGGGGGTGCGCTGGCAAATTGTGAGTTTTTACATACTCGCCCACATCATCCTGGGTCCAGCTAACAATGGGGTTTACTTTTATGTGGGGCAAAGACACATCAAAAACCGGTAACTGAACACGGCCACCACCATGAAATTGCTTGCGTCCTGTAATCCAGGAATCATACCCACGCAAAATATCACTCAGTGGTCGTACTTTTCTTAAGGTGCAACACGCATCTGGATTATGTCGCCACAAATTTCCGTCTGCGTCTTCTTGTTCAATTTCATCTTCTTGAGGGCTCACACTAACCACATTCGTTAAGTTCAAATTCGCAGCGAGTTTCTTGCGATAATTCAGTGTTTGCGCAAAGTGCTTTTTTGTATCCAGAAAAATTACGGGAATATCAGGTTTAATTTGTGCAACAAGATGCAAAAGCACAGCGGACTCAGCACCAAAGGAAGACACTAATGCTATCTTATCAGGAAAAAGATCAAAAATTGCAGCGCGTAATATATCGCCCGCACCAGCTTTGAAAAACTGTTTGGACAACACAGTTGCACGATCCTCAAGGCAACTCTCCTTTGGGGCAATAGTTGGGTCATCCATAGTGGGAAGTTTTAATATCGTGGCGGTCATATTGACTGGCTAAGCTGCAACCTGCCGACGCAGGCTACGTTCATTCCAGACAGGCAGGGCAGAATCTGCAGATACTTGATAAAAATACGAAAATTCAACAAGCGCATTTTCAAAAATGCTGATATCATTACGATCTGTCTCAATAATCGTAACGCCACATCGCTTCATATATAAAAGCTGGTCAGGCAAAATATCTCCACGCGCAATAATCGCACCACGAAAACCAAAGCGATTACGCAGCAAGTATGCTTGCGTATAAGCACGCCCATCTCCAAATGATGGAAACTTAAAGATCACAGCTCCAAACTGACTGAAATCAACTTCAGCGCTGGCCAGATCAACATCATTATCAATCACTAGAGCTTGATACTGAGTATGTTCACTACCATTAGCTACTACCGTTTCGAATGAGATTTCATCAAACGGCTGAGTTAACGGTTCTAGTTTATTAATTTTAATTTCAAGCATTGGCATAAAGCACCTCCTTAAATGGGACATTACCAAGACGCCTATAGACATCCAGAAAACGCTCATTATTTTGACGGTTGTCGCGGTAAAAATTCACAAGCTTTTCGACGGCGTCGACGACTTCTTCAGAAGAAAGGCCGCGCCCAACGATTTCACCAAGACTTGCATCTTCTGCACCTGAACCACCTAGCGTAATCTGGTAAAATTCTTCCCCTTTTTTATCGACACCAAGAATGCCGATATGGCCTACATGATGGTGTCCACATGCATTAATACAGCCAGAAATTTTGACTTTGAGTTCACCGATATCTTTTTGTTGCTCAAAATCGCTGAACCGTTCAGACAATCGTTGTGCAACCGGGATAGATCGGGCATTGGCAAGAGAACAATAATCCAGACCCGGACACGCAATAATGTCACTAACAAGACCGAGGTTAGGCGTCGCAAGCTCATACTGAATTAGGGTAGTCCATACTATAAAAAGATCATCTTTTTTAACATGGGGTAAGCAAAGGTTTTGCTCGTGCGTAACGCGGATTTCATCAAATGAATAAGCTTTGGCAATATCAGCAACAGCATGCATTTGTGTATCTGTAGCGTCTCCAGGCACGCCGCCTACCGGTTTCAAAGAAATATTTGCAATAATGTATCCCGGAGTTTTATGAGAAGTACAATTATTATCTACCCATTGGGCAAACTCAGGGTTTTTTGCACGCGCTTTGCTATAAATATCGCTCTCATCAGAAAGTTTTTCAAAATCTGGCGCAGCAAAATAAGTTCTTATACGATCAGTTTCCTCAGATGGAAGGTCAACGCTTGTCTCTCCACTCAAAGCTCTCCACTCATCTTCAACAAGATGGCGAAATCTATCAATCCCCTCAGAGTTCACCAAAATTTTAATGCGAGCTTTATATTTATTATCTCTACGCCCCAAAAAATTATAAACACGAAGAATTGCTTCCAGATAAGACAAGAGGTGCTCTGCAGGCAGAAAATCTCTCACCAATTGGCCAATATATGGCGTACGCCCAAGGCCACCACCTACAATAACACCAAAACCAAGATCGCCATCAGCATTTCGTTTAATTTGTAAGCCAATATCATGAACTTTCACGGCTGCTCTATCTGTAGGGCTGGCCGTTACAGCAATTTTGAATTTTCGGGGCAAGTAAGCAAATTCAGGATGGAAAGTAGACCATTGCCGAATGATCTCACACCATGGGCGCGGATCTTCAACTTCATCTTCTGCAGCACCTGCATATTGATCAGAAGTAACATTGCGAATGCAATTACCCGATGTTTGAATTGCGTGCATCTCCACATCAGCAAGTTCATCCAACAAATCAGGCACATCGACTAAAGCCGGCCAGTTATATTGTAAGTTCTGCCTCGTGGTAAAATGCCCGTAACCCTTATCATATTTTGTCGCAATATCAGCAAGCTTATGCATTTGCTGAGAAGATAGAGTGCCATAAGGAATCGCCACACGCAGCATGTATGCATGTAACTGTAAATACAAACCGTTTTGAAGGCGTAGCGGCTTGAATTGATCTTCAGTTATCTCGCCAGCAAGCCTGCGATCAACCTGCCCACGAAACTGGTTAACACGATCTCGTACAATTTTTTCATCGAACTCATCATACCGATACATTATTTTTCTCCGTATCAGGATTTATTGCAAGTAACTTAGTGATGCGGTCAATCCAGGTTGAAACCGCCTTATAATCAGTCAAGACAAACCCACCCTCATCAGCAACACGGGTATAAGCAAAAAGCACCACATCAGCTGCCGTAAAGGAACGCCCCACTAAAAATTCTTGCTTTGCTAAAACTGCATTCATCCGCTCCAGAGCTGCATTACCACGCGGTAGCCACTCATGATCAATTTGGTCATCAGAATAACCAAGAATGGATTTTCGGTAACGTCGGCCTGCTATATAGGGTTCATGACTATTTTGCTCCCAAAACAACCACGCATAAACTTCTGCGCGCTGCTTCGTATCCATAGGCAAAAATGTAGTATGGCCTGCAAGTTCACAAAGATAGAGCACGATCGCGTTTGATTGAGAGAGCACAAACTGATCCCTACCTTTATCAAATACCGCAGTAGGCACTTGCCCGAATTTATTCAACGCAAGAAATTCACTGGTCCGGGATTGGCCTTCGGTAATATTCGTTTCCACCCACTGGCATGGAACACCAAGATAGTCCGCTGACCACGCTACCTTAAGGCAATTACCACTCCGACTATCTCCATAAAGGGTGAAATTTGTCATTATGACTGAACTCCGGCTCGCAAGGATTGTTTTCCAAGATCGGGACGCATGGTTGGTCCCTGACTTCGAATTATCTCATGGAGAGCTTCACGCCCTACTACGATAGCATCCTGCGTAACCTCAATCAGATAGACTCCAGCGATTTCGCGTACACGAGAATTCGCTGCAAGCAGTGCCTGCTCAGCTTCATCATCCTTATACACTCTGGCTTTAGACAAATTATCTTTCCATAGACCATCAGCACCTAAGTAAACAACATGGCCTGTTGTTAATGCATTTCCTGTAATCGCTTTCATGCGGTTAATCTCTCCGTTTCAACTGATGAATTAAAATGTGTTTGATTGACCAAATTTACATCAGCAAGCTGAGCAACTTCCCCTATGACCAGAATGGCCGGGCCTAATATGCCAGCTTTGGCAATTGTCTCTGATAAAGAACCAAGAGTGCCTCGCGTAATAATCTGGTTCGCTCTTGTACCGTTCTCAATCACCGCCACGGGAGTCGAGTCGGCTCGACCATGATCAATGAGCTTTTGTGAGATTGCATCTGCCGTACTCACACCCATGTAAACCACAATTGTGTTTTTGAAATCAGCTAAAGCCTGCCAATCAAGATCAGGCTCCTCACCAGTTCGGGCATGGCCGGTCACAAATGTAACAGCCTGCGCATAATCGCGATGCGTTAAAGCCATACCAGCCGCAGCAGCGCAACCAGTAGCAGCAGTAATACCTGGTGTTATATACGCAACAATTCCTGCTTCACGCAGCGCATCCAGCTCTTCTCCGCCACGACCAAATACAAATGGGTCGCCACCTTTAAGGCGAACAACCATTTTACCTTCACGCGCAAGAGCAATCATTTTTTCCTGAATAATTTCCTGCGGCATAGTATGATTGGCCTTACTTTTGCCCACAAAAATTCGATCCGCATCGCGCCTGGCAAGCTCTAAAATACCGCCGCCAACAAGTTTGTCATAAAGGACAACATCGCATGTTTGTAATAAACGGTGTGCACGAAGTGTTAACAACTCAGGGTCGCCCGGCCCGGCACCAATAATATGGACAACACCGATATTCGTGTTTTCCAAGGCTTTGCCCTTACTTGATGAAAGACCATCTGAAAGATCAGGTGCATTCACAAGCTTGATCATGCTCTCACGAGCGACGGTCTCATCACCAGCTAGAACCTGTTCGGCCACTGGACCATCAAAGAATTTTTCCCAAAAGGTTTTGGCGCCGTGACCTAATCTGGTTTTGACGCTATCACGCCAGTCTCCAGAAAATCTTACCAATTCCCCTAATCGTCGGGGGAGCAATTGTTCGATCTGTCCTCGAAGATTACGCCCTAATACTGGTGCTTTGCCATTGGTTGAGATAGCCACCACCACGTCATCACGATCAATGATTGATGGCGTGGTAAAGTCACACAGCTGTGGTGCATCAACAACGTTCACTAGCACGCCAGCATCTCGCGCTACCACAGCCAACTTTTCCTGTACGGCTGCGTCTTCTTCCGCAATAATTGCCAAAGTCGCGCCAGCAAAATCTTCAGGACGAATATCGCGCTCAACCAATGTTACTCGATCGGCAAATTCCTCATGGAGTGACGCATTAATTGACACTCCGATAATTATCACATTCGCCTCAGCCGCAACAACAAGCCTGGCTTTGCGAGCTGCAAGCTCATTGCCGCCCGCGATGACAACCTTTTTGCCTTTTAATGGCAAGAAAACAGGAAAATTTTTCATGATTAAGAATTTCTACTGCTGATACTAATCAAAATGCCTAACTTGCGACCTTACTTACGCACTTACTTCTTGGCATTAAAGCGATTAATTATTGATTATTGATTAGATTTTCTATATTAACTAACAGTAACAAGCCCACAAACTAGCCGCGCCGGTAAACTCACGAAAACTTGAAATGCTACAAAAATAAACCTTACGGCCGCAGAACCGTTTAACTTCCATAAAGATTAACCGCCTCATTATGATAGAAAAACTAACATAAATATGAAAAACCTTCCCCCATTAAATAGTTTGCGCGTATTTGAGGCTGTAGCTCGTAACTTAAGTTTTTCTAAGGCCGCAGAAGAATTAAATGTAACACCAGGTGCCGTTAGCCAGCAGATCAAAGCATTAGAAGACTTTTTGGAAAATACAATTATTCGTCGACAAAAACGTGGCCTACTGTTAACTGATGAAGCTCAAGCTAGCTTGCCACTATTACGCGAGGCCTTTGAAAAACTTGCTGAGGCCAGCGATGTTCTTGCCAAACGAGCCGAAAGTGGCCGATTGCGTATCTCCGTCGCCCCATCTCTGGCCGCCAAATGGCTTGTCCCACGGCTTGATAAATTCGCCGAAGCCAACCCTGATATTGAAGTCTGGCTTTCTGCAGACATGGGGATTGTTGACTTCGCAGTAGATGACGTTGATCTCGCGATAAGATATGGCGCGGGTTACTATCCGGGGCTGCATGTTGATCGCCTGATGTCAGAAACAATTATCCCTGTATGCAGCCCGGGGCTTTTAGTCGGTGACAATCCTCTAAAAAAACCCGTGGATCTTAAACATCACACCCTTCTCCATGATGGCAGTCCGGATAAGGATGAAAACTGCCCCGATTGGACGATGTGGTTGAAAGCTGCACGTGTATGCGATGATGTTGACGGCAACCGGGGCGCCACCTTCAACCAGTCAAGTCTGGTCATTGAAGCCGCCGTCGCCGGCAAGGGGGTCGCCTTGGCAAAGGCCGCACTTGCTCTTGCAGACCTTGAAGCGGCGCGACTTGTAATCCCATTTGATATGACAACCCCAACGGAATTTGCTTATTATATTGTTCACCCAAAATCTAAAATTGATAATAAAGCAGTGGTTGCTTTTACAGCATGGTTGCACCTTGAAGCAACGGCCTCAGAAAAACAAAAAGCAGATAGGCTAGTGCAGGATTAATCGAGACCGTTCTGGTTTTCTGATTGGGTATCTGGTTTGTTAAAACCAGCCTCAAGAAGGCACTCAACAATTGCCTCAAAAATCAACATGGTGGATGCATGGCGTTGCGGATAATCTTTAATTGCAGCAAGGGCTGCTAGATCCTGCCAACGCTCGCCAGTTGGAAGGCCACCATCATTTTTTAACATTTCATAGATTTGGTCACGCAACAAAAACAACTCGTCTGCAGTTGCGCCAATTATGTTTTGCACCGTAATCGATGCCGCAGCTTGCCCTAAAGCACATGCACGCGCATCAAGCCCTACATCAACCACAATGCCTTCCCCAAACACAAGATCAAGATCTAGTTCAGACCCACAAATACGGCTTACTTTAGTGGTTGATACATCTGGCTTTTCCAACCGATGGCTCGCAGGAATATTTGCCGCCGCCTCAAGTATTTTATCACCATAAAGATCGCTGATCATTACGTTCCTTCAAACAGCAAAATATTTCTTCCTATTATACAGATAAGCAATTGTTGCGTCATCACAAGAATGTAGAAGTATTATTATCACCCAAGACCAAATTCCCAACGTGTTATCACGACAAATATTGTTGACCTTGAGGTGTTCTGTCTAAAAAATCGTGCGAAATTTATATGCTTTACAGGGTGCATGGAATGAATATTAAAGCCAATAAGAAGAAAGTCGATGATGAGACACCCGTTAAACTGATGCTTTATAAATGGGCAGGAAAATAGGGTCCATTTATGATTAAAATCCCTTGTGGTGAATACGCCCTAACAGAAGATGTGATTGAGGATGCATTAAACAACGAATTTGCCAATGCCGTGGTTGATTTTGAAGTCCGTGAATGGTTAACCCATTGGTGGGAACCGTTTTTTGCAAATCGTAGATGGCATGCCCCGATCGTTATGGTTGGCAAAAAACGCATCAGTCAGGGCGATGCCCTGAATCGAGGCGTTCTTGCCGAGGCCGTTATCCGAGAAC
>CAZGVP010000072.1:0-10776 GCA_964529135.1 uncultured Caulobacterales bacterium
GTTTGTCCCATGAAGCTTGGGACGGTGTCGTCACGTCTGGGGACGCCATCAGGGCTGAGATTTCATCTCGCTTGCCAGCTCCGATGTTTCGACTTGGCCCCGAAAAAGACGATGCACTTTATTCCGGCCTTGATATTGATTGGTCCGGTTTGGATAATGCTCGTTATATTGTTTGTACTGGGCTGTTTGATGAGTTGGGAGAGACGCCAGAAGATTATCGCGACATGTTTGTAGATGCAGTAGCCAATAATATTGAAATGATCTGCGCTAATCCGGACATTGTTGTGCGGTGGGGGGAAAAAATAATTTACTGTGCGGGTGCGTTAGCTAATCTCTATGAAGAGCTTGGTGGTGGTGTTGTCCACGGTGGCAAACCGCATTCTCCGATTTATAATCTTGCCCGGGCGCGAATAAATGCCCTTAGTCCGGCCGTAAAGGATAGTGAAATTCTTGCTATAGGAGATGGTCTTGGCACTGATATATATGGCGCAAATAATCACAACATAGACGCGCTTTATGTGTATGGTAGCGGCGGTATTCATGACAACAAGCAGGGATCTGTTGCGGATATTTTGGATCAGGCAAACGCTAGGGCAATTGCTGCTATGGAGCGCGTGATATGGTGAATCAGGCAGGACCCGAGAAAAATAACGGTGCAAGGTCTTCTGGTGCAGCGATCATGGCAGCCATAGGGAATTTTGACGGTGTTCATATCGGCCATCAACACCTTCTTTCCCAGGTGGTGGACGCATCTGAAAAAGCGGGACTGATGCCGGCGGTTGTTTTGTTCGACCCACATCCGAGGCGTTATTTTAAACCTGATGACCCGGCTTTCTTACTAACCTCACCTGAGCGACGTGACGCATTATTGCAGTCTTACGGTATTGAAATTATCAACACACTTCCATTCAATTCGGAATTTTCATCTCTCTCCGCAGAAGTATTTATAAAGGATATTTTGTGCAATGCGCTGGGAGTGAAGGGCATTATTGTTGGTGATGATTTTCGCTTCGGCAAAGGACGTGAGGGTGACATCAAGATGTTACGTTCGATTGGAAATAAACTGGGTATGAGTGTTGATCATGCTAATATTTTGAAAATATCTGATACTTCGGATCAAAAAATTGGTTCCAGTGCTATCCGTAGTGCGCTTCAGAGCGGAGATGTGAAAAGTGCCGCGTCAATGTTGGGCCGTAGCTGGGAGGTGTCGGGTAAGGTTTTATCAGGACAAAAGCTTGGCCGTACTATAGGTTTCCCGACTGCAAATATGCAATTGGGTGATTTAATTGCGCCGAAATTGGGTGTTTATGCGCTGCAGATAGACATTGATGGTAACGCGCATCACGGTGTTGGAAATTTCGGTCGCAAGCCAACAATTGGCCTTATGGATCCGCTTTTGGAAGTGCATCTGTTTGATTTTGACGCAGATATTTATGGTAAAACGATAAACGTTGAGTTCATTGATTTTATTCGCGAGGAGCGCAAGTTTGACGGGTTGGAAGCGCTAAAGGCTCAAATTTCAAAGGATTGTGATCAGGTGCGAGCGCTCTTTGGCTGATTTGTGAACGCTACTATAGGTGAGCTGCCCCAAATCTGCCTTATCTTCTGCTATACTGATCTGGTTGTCAGCTCGTAGATTAATGCGAGCACACGGTCTGCTATAGGAGTATTCGCATGTTCGCTATGCCATTGAAAAAAATCAGTATTTCTGCATTTTCTGCTGCCGCCCTTTGGGGAGTGACCGCGATAGCTGGGGCAAGTGCCGCCTCTGCTGCTGATACTCTTAGTGCCACAACGTCTTCTGCTGCAATCGCTGTTGCTATTAATAATGGACATAGAGTTAATAAGCGTGGTGTGCGCTCTGGTAGAAATTTCCAGCGAGGGCGTAATTTTAATCGGGGCCGTAATTTTCGTAGAGGCCGTGGGTTCAGATCAGGGCGCGGGTTTCGTCGCGGTAGCAGGTTTGGGCACTATGGTTTTGGGCGGAGCCGATTCGGATATAACCGCTTTGGCGGTGGTTTTGGGTATAGCCGCGGCTACTACAATGGCGGATATTTCTATCGTGGTTTTGGCGCAAGTGATGCGTTCCTTCTCTCTGCAGGTGTTCTTGGTAGCGCTATTTTGATTGACCGGGCTTTGGATGATCGCCGTTTTGACAGGCGTGGTGGGAATGTGCGGCCTGTTGGCAGTACTATTCCCAGCCAACGATCACAAAGTGATCGGGCAACAAGGCGCTTTGATAATGGCCCTAAAAGGTTTGATGACAGACCGGAAGGCAGACCAGAACGCAAGAACGAACCAGAAGTGTTGATCGGATCGCTTGAGGGTGATTATCAGCCAGCATACGATAATTGCATTGGTGCGCTGAAGGATGAGCTTGGTTCGCGAGGTGTTGCGGTTACAATCTCTAATGTTCCTGAAAGTGGCGGGGTTGTTGGGGATGGTTGGAGATTTAGTGCAGAATTTACAACCAATGATAATCGCGGCGCGTCATTCCTGAGGACCATGACTTGTGAAGCAACCCAAGCCACTGTTTCCTATCTCGAAATCGTGTAAGCTGAAGGCCAACCAAATTATTGGAGGGCCTTCATTATGACTTTCATTCGTATTGCTTGTATTGCGGCTACAACATTTTTGTGTGGGTGTGAGACTGTCACACAAGCTCGTTCAATAGATGTTAGTTCTACTACTGCGGAGACTGCAACTAACGCCAGCATTAATGAGCAGGAAGCCCGGAGCGTTACTGGACAAGTAACAAAGACGCAATTTTCAGCAAAGCCAGAGGATGTTGCTTCCCTTGATGCAATCATGATGGCGATTTATGATGTTATTTCCGGGCCTGCTGGACAGGAACGTGACTGGGACCGTTTTGAGAGTCTTTTCGTAGAAGGTGCACGGCTTATTCCGTATGCACCTGATAGTGAAAAAGGTATCACTGCACTAACGCCCGCTGAATATCGAGATCGTGCAGGGCCATTCTTTCTGGAGAACGGGTTTTATGAAGCCGAGATCGGTCGCAAGGTTCAACGCTATGGCAATATTGCTCATGTGCTTAGTGCCTATGATTCAAAAAGAACCCCTGAAGATGTTGAGCCTTTTGCGCGTGGTATAAACAGTTTCCAGTTGATGGAGCATGCCGGACGCTGGTGGGTTGTCACTATCTACTGGCAGAGTGAGGGTGATGATAACCCAATACCGGAGGATATGTTGAATTAGGTTTTATGAGGCGCCGTGTGTATTGTTTGCCGCTGGGGCATCATCAGATTGTTTTTTGCCTAATGCGGCCCAAACCCAAACGACAGATTCCAGAATAACGACTGAACAGATCACCTTGACCATATTGAGGTTGAGTTGCTCTGCCCACAGTCCATAGATCAATACAGCGCCAATTACAGGAACCAAGGAAAATAGTGCAAGTTTTATGTGATGAGACATGGGCGCCTTCTCCTATATGTGACCCAAGATGCTTTCTAATCAGTATGCATCTTTTTATTTAATGATGAGTTACACAATATTCAATACCCGTCTCAGTTTGGGACAGTATTGGAGACAAACACTAATCTCATGCTTTTTCGCACGCCACCAAATGCACATGCAATGGCAGTATGGCATTAATCCAGAAATTTATTTTGTTTGTGCTGGAAATTGGTAAACTGCAATCAAGTGTCGGTCCTTGTCGATGAACCCAAACTCCGTTCCTGATGAACCTAATGCGTGATTAGGCAGTACCGTATAACCCTGCGCGATTAATTGGCGCCGGATATCAGTCAAGCGGCCATTAGCATTGAAGAGGAGGGCTGATCGGCGCAAACCGCGCGTACTGTCCGGGACCTGCATCTCTTTTACTTCTACCAGGGACAGAACACGCGCACCTTTATCTGTATCTAATGTTGCATGCATTACTTTGGTACCGCTTGGAATGTTAAATGCCGTATAGACATACGAGTCCGGACCATCTTCGCTTAGACGCCCGACGCGTAAACCAAGGATATCTCGATACAAAGATAGCGCCAGGTCCATGTCATGAACCATTAAAGTGGGACGACGTAAGTATGCGCCTGAATAAACTGCCTGTGTCTCTACGCGGTCAAATAAATCTGCTGTTTGATAGCCGGGGCGGGGGATTTCCTCGCCAGACATCTCAAAATTCCTATCATGTTGGATTAGGCGGTTCATTTCCAGCACACCACTGCCTTCAACTGTGATGTCCCGATCTGTGTATGAATTAGTTACACAAGCACCTTTCTTTGTGGCCCCTTCGAATCTTTGACCCATCCGAGTCCAGTAAAGTCTGCAATCTTCGCGTACTCGTATATCTGCCTCCGTTAAGGTCTGAAGCGGACTTAGATCATTGATGAGGCTGCGCCGGAATTTTTTATCTTTTATGAATACAATTTCGTGGATGATTGACGAGCGATCTGGAGCCAGCATGAAGCGATGCAAAGAAACCCTTTCCATTTTGCCAAGGAACCCATTGCCGTCATCGTAATTTTCTATCGCAAATGTTCGTCCTGAAATATCTGGCGTCTTAACTTCGGTGTAGCGTTTCGCGTATCTTTTACGACGATCTTGTACACGAACGCCTCTGGCGATCTCACCTTCGACTTGAGCGATGTTATCCCAACTGCCTACAAGCCAGGATGCAAATAGATCCATGCCGTCATCATTTAGCTCATCAGATGCTTTTGGTTTCGATACAATAATTTGATCAGATTGAGTTATACAGCCCGTAGGAAGCATGATCGCAAAAGCAGTCAACAACGCCATGCAAAAGTGCTTGAGCGATCCAGTTTTCATTTCAGCCTCCAATGGTATATCATTTAAAAATGCCATAATTGCCTACTGCAATCAATGTCAGTGTCGATGATAATAATTAATGGTACTCGGCAATTGTGCAGAGACCGATCAACAAAGCCCAGAATCCGCTAGGTGATGAGTAAAGTGTTATATTGAGGCAAATCCGCAAGGGAAGAGCGCTGTCTTAGTGTTGCGACGCCAAAGGAGGCTGTTGCCGAGGAGGCGGAGAGGATAGCTGTGCACCTGCAAAAACTAAGGTGACGGCGCGTGCAACCCCTGTTAGATACGCCTTCAAATGAATTCCCTAAGAAAAGGACGAGACCGATGCCCGATGCATCTGGTGAAGACCAGCCGACAGATTACAAAAAAACGCTATTCCTGCCGCAGACCGATTTTCCAATGCGAGGTGGATTGCCCAAACGCGAGCCCGAATGGCTGAAACGCTGGGCCGGGATGGACATGTATAACACCCTGCGCAAAGAGGCGGCTGATCGCCCGCTCTATGTGCTCCATGATGGCCCCCCATATGCCAATGGCCATTTGCATATGGGCCATGCTTTCAACAAAGTTCTGAAAGACCTGATTGTGCGCTCGCGCCAGATGATGGGTTTTAATTCTAACTATGTGCCTGGCTGGGATTGCCATGGACTTCCTATCGAATGGAAGGTCGAGGAACAGTTTCGGGGTAAGGGCCGCAAGAAAGATGAAGTGCCTGCATCCGAGTTTCGTGAGGCTTGCCGTGAATATGCAGCCGAGTGGGTTGGCATTCAAAGCGAGGAATTCCAGCGATACGGCATCGAAGGCGATTGGAAGAACCCTTATACAACAATGAAGTTTGCGTCTGAAGCGGCGATTGTTGGTGAGCTCTTGAAATTCGCCGAGAAAGGGTTGCTTTATCGTGGGTCCAAACCGGTAATGTGGTCACCAGTGGAACAGACCGCCCTCGCAGAAGCAGAAATTGAATATCACGATCACCAGTCAACGACGATCTGGGTGAAGTTTCCTGTTAAGTCGAAAAATGAAGCTTTATCCCATAAGCCTGGTGATGAAATAGATTTTCAAAATGATCGGTTGGCTGGTGCTTCAATTGTCATCTGGACAACAACTCCGTGGACGATCCCCGGCAATCGGGCGATCTGTTATGGGCCTTCGCTTTCTTATGGGCTGTATGAAGTTAAAGCGATGAAAGCCGATCTTGAGTTTGAACCCTGGTCAAAGCCGGGAGATAAGTTGATTGTCGCTGATGCATTGGCAGAGAGTGTGCGCGATTCTGGTTTGATCGAAGAATGGGCCCGCATCGCCGATGTAAACGGCGAAGACTTAAAAGGCCTGAAATGCGAACACCCATTGCGTGGTTTTGAAGGCGGGTACGAATTTGATGTGCCATTGTTGGACGGTGATCATGTTACAGACGAAGCTGGTACTGGTTTTGTGCATACGGCCCCAGGCCATGGCGCAGAAGACTATCTGGCGTGGATGGCTCATGGCTTGCCTCAAGGTGATATTCCCTATACGGTTGGCCCCGATGGGGCTTATACGGATGAGGCGCCAGGGTTTGAAGGTAAAAAGGTTTTAAGAACTGAAGGTAAGAAATCCGGGCAGGAGGGCGATGCCAATCCGTCCGTCATTAAAGCACTTATCGAGCATGGAACACTGTTAGCGCGTGGTCGCTTGAAACACTCATACCCTCATTCGTGGCGCTCCAAGGCACCGGTGATTTTCCGCAATACCCCCCAATGGTTTATTCGCTTGGGTGAGGTCGGTGAAGGCGGATTGCGTGATGATGCACTCAAAGCCATTGAGGATACTAAATTTACGCCACCATCTGGGCGAAAGCGTATTCAGTCGATGGTAGAAGGGCGACCTGACTGGTTGATTTCGCGTCAACGCGCATGGGGTGTGCCAATTACTATTTTTGCAGACCGCCAGACGGGTGAGCCGCTGAATGACCCGGACGTGAATGCACGTATTGTGGCGGCGGTTCGTGAGAAGGGCGCTGATGCCTGGTTTGATACGCCTGCGCAAGAGTATCTTGGATCAAACCATAAGGCAGAAGACTTCGACAAGATTGAGGATATCCTCGATGTGTGGTTTGATTCCGGTTCGACGCACGCCTTTGTTTTGGAAGAGCGTGATGATTTGAAATGGCCCGCAGATATTTATCTGGAAGGGTCAGACCAACATCGCGGTTGGTTCCAGTCATCTCTGCTTGAAAGTTGCGGCACCCGCGGTCGTGCGCCCTATGACAATATTCTGACCCACGGCTTTGTGCTCGATGAAAAGGGGCTGAAAATGTCCAAATCATTGGGCAATATTGTCGATCCGGCCAAGATTACCAATCAGTATGGTGCGGATATTTTGCGTATCTGGACCGCAAGCTCTGATTATTCCGATGATTTACGCATTGGTGATGAGATAATTGGTTCTGCGGTGGATGCTTACCGTAAATTGCGTAACACAATGCGTTATTTGCTGGGTGCCCTTGATGGTTTTAGCCAAGAAGAACGCATCGACGTTTCGCAAATGCCAGAGCTTGAGCATTATATTCTGCACCTTTTGGCGGAAACTGATAAGACAGTTCATGATGCTTATGAAGCGTTTGATTTTAAAACTGTCTGGCGCTCAGTGCATGATCTGTGTGCGCTTGATTTGTCGGCATTTTATCTCGATATTCGTAAAGATAGTCTGTATTGTGATGACCCAAACTCTATTACAAGGCGTTCTGCTCGTACGGTGATGGATGCGATTTTTGAGCGGGTGGTTGCATGGCTCGCGCCAATTTGTGTGTTTACTATGGAAGAGGCGTGGCTATCGCGCCATCCCGAACGTGATAATAGTTCCGTGCACTTGCAACTTTTCCCCGAAACGCCCGTTGACTGGCGCAATGAGAGCTTGGCGACAAAATGGGAAAATATCCGCAAAGTTCGACGGGTTATCACCGGTGCCCTCGAAGTGGAACGTCGCGAAAAGCGTATCGGCGCAAGTCTTGAGGCCGCCCCTGAGGTCTTCATTGAAGATCAGGCGGTTTTTGCCTTGTGTGAAAAACTCGACCTTGCTGAATTATGTATCACCTCCGGGGTGACTCTGTCTCACGG
Source organism: uncultured Caulobacterales bacterium (assembly GCA_964529135.1). Lineage (GTDB taxonomy): Bacteria > Pseudomonadota > Alphaproteobacteria > Caulobacterales > Parvularculaceae > CALLPQ01. The sequence continues at coordinate 7,893 of CAZGVP010000072.1, forward strand.
TAGTGGCCCGGACGGGAGTTTCGCTCTTGATGATGTCGCTGGTGTTGAGGTAATGCCGATCCGTGCTTCATCAGAAAAATGTCAGCGCTGTTGGCGTTATTTGCCTGAAGTTGGAAGCATTGCAGGCCATGACGATGTGTGTCAGCGTTGTTACGATGTTGTTGGTTAGAGGCGTTAATGGCAGAAAACCAAACTGATGGGCCGAAAATTCCCGTTGAAAAGCCGGGTTTTGGTGAGCGTTTTGCGGCGTGGCGGGGCTATGCACTCGCCAATCCATTATTTTCTGTTACCCTTTTGGGGGCGATGGTTATTACGCTGGTAGATCAGGCGAGCAAAGCCTGGATTGTGAACGTGCTTCGACTGCCGGAATTACGACAAATCGAACTGACGCCAATATTTGATTTTACTTATGTTAGGAATTTTGGCGCAAGCTTTGGTATGCTGGCCGGAGGAATGTCGTCACGCATTATTCTCTCGATGTTTGCTATAACAATTGTTGCGATCATGGTGGGTTGGCTAGGCGGCGTGACCCGTAAGCTTCCTGCTATTGGTATTGCCTTCATCATTGGCGGTGCCATGGGTAACCTGGTGGACCGGGTGTTGTATGGCTATGTCATCGATTTTATTGATGTTTCTGGCCTATTTTCTTTTTTTCCCTGGGTTTTTAATGTGGCCGATACTGCCATCAATGTTGGGGTTGGTTGTCTTATTGTGGATGCCTTTACGGCTGATGAAGATAGCGCTGACAAGCAAACAGCCAATAAATAAACTGTCTAAACCAGTGCTTGGCCTACGCCTCCTGGGCTGATATAAAGTTACAACTTAACCGGAGTTCTTCACGCATGCCTCTTTCGCTCAAATCGCTTTTTGTTTCTCTATTGGTAGCATTATTGCTTGGTGGTTGTTCGGCCCTTGGTGGCAAAAATCCTCCCGATGAATTTGCGATTACAACAAAAGCGCCTTTGGTCGTGCCTCCAGATTATGCGCTGCGCCCGCCAAAACCAGGTGAATCACGTCCGCAAGAGCTATCGACTTCTGAACGTGCCAAGCAAGTGTTGCTTGGTGATACAGACAGTACGCCTCCAACTGAGGGCGAAATCCTGATCTTGCAAAAATCTGGAGCTCTTAAAGCTGATCGTAATATACGCAACATTTTAAATGCTGAAAATGGCGGACGAGCTGAAAAAGAATCCGGCCTCGCAAACCAGTTGATCTTCTGGAATTTCAATGCTGATGGGTCCATTGATGATTCGGCAGCTCCCTTGCGTGTTGATGATCCGGAAGAGTGGATGCGCTCTCGTGCTGAGAGCATCAAAAAAGTTGTTGGGGAAGAAGGCGTTGTCGAAATCGGCAAGGAAAAGGTTTTAAATTTGCCGGGTGTGTTTTAGTTGAAAACCCTCGCATTTCTATATCCAGCATGTGTATAATGTATAATTCCCGAAAGGGTGTCGTTTGTAAGTATGGAAGTTCTTACCAAACTTGCATGGGTTTGCCTTATAGTCGTGCATTTGGCGCCCGCTATGGTCTTGTTCATTCCGTCGTTGATAGAGAAACTTTATAAGCTTTCGCGAAGCGATGATATCGGCTTACTGATCATTCATCGTGGTGCAATGTTTCTTGGAATCATTGTTGCCGCTTTATTCGCGATCATTGAGCCGTCTGCGAGGCGCTTTGCCAGTGTAGTTGTTGGCATTAGCGTTATCGGTTTCCTTATAGTATATGGCCGTGCCGGTATGCCAAAAAGTGAGTTGCGCAAGATTGCTATAGCTGATGTTGTCGCTCTCATTCCGCTCGGCGTGGTTACTTATGAGGCTTGGGGAAGGTAATGTGAAATGAGAACTTGACTACAATACTAAATGCAATTTCATTTTAGCGATTAGTGTGTCTCTTGTTTTGCAATCCAGTCTTGCGCCCGGCATAATGCCTTATGACGAATCATCCACAAAATTCTGGCGAACTTTCCGGGGCAATGGTCCTTAAAATTCATAAACTGCCTGCCGATGCTGTAAATCGCATTGCGGCTGGCGAGGTGATTGAGCGCCCAGCAGCAGCGATTAAAGAGTTGGTGGAAAACAGTCTTGATGCGGGGGCCACCCGGATTGATATTGAAATTACTAATGGAGGTAAAACCGCTTTCAGCGTCACCGATAATGGTTGTGGTATGGTCTCGGCTGAAATGATACTGGCGATGGAGCGTCATGCAACTTCGAAACTTCGTCCATCAATAGATGGGCAATATGATTTAATGAATATCGCCACAATGGGATTTCGAGGTGAAGCGCTACCATCGATCGGCGCCGTAGCACGTCTTGATATGGTTTCTCGTGCACAAGGAGCTTCTGAAGCATGGAGTTTGAACGTGCATGGTGGCGAAATGGGAGAGCCAATGCCTGCTGCTTTTAATGGTCAAGGCACAAAAATAGAAGTGCGTGATTTATTCTATGCAACACCAGCAAGACTAAAGTTCCTTAAATCTGATAGCGCTGAGAGTACTGTGATCGGTGACACATTACGCCGCCTCGCAATGGCGCGGCCGGAAGTAGCGTTTTCACTCATATCAGGTGGGCGCAAGATTTTCCATTACGCTGCTCGCCAGAAAAGTGTTGAGGGACGATTGCACCGTCTCAGTGAGGTTATGGGAGGCAATTTCTCCGATAATGCATTGCCGATCGAAGCTGAACGTGAAGGTGCAAAAGTGACCGGGTTTGCCGGTTTGCCTACATATAATCGCGGCATGGCGGATAAACAATATTTATTCGTGAACGGACGGCCTGTGAAGGATCGCCTGGTCATTGGTGCTGTGAGAGCCGCTTATGCTGATTTTTTGGCACGAGATCGCCATCCCGTCGTGGCATTATTTTTAGAGTGTCCACCGGAATTGGTT
>CAZGVP010000073.1:0-10731 GCA_964529135.1 uncultured Caulobacterales bacterium
TGGCGCATCAACCTCTGGCTCTGGTCAGTGAAAACTATCGGCATCAAACTTTAAACCGGCCCCCACCCTAAACCACACCAGCGGCAAAGTTGCAATTCTAACTATCAGGTTGTGATCGGGTAAATTTTGCTCGTCTTAAAGATCGTTAAATTGTCCTTGTAGCCAAACCAGCCAGGTACGGTATCCCTCTTCTTCAAACTCAGCATCACACAGCGATACAATAATCGCCCGAACCGAAGCTTCGGTAGGGTTTTCCGCCAACAAACGACTGATTTCCCCGCTCACTGTTTCTTTTTCAGAGCGCCAATCAAGAACCATCTCCCGGACACACGCCTCAAGACCATCTTTTGTCGCCAACGCTTCAACATGCAAATACCCAGAAAGCATGCGGGCCAGAGCTGGATAATGAACACGAATTCGCCCTTGAATAGCTTCAAACGCCTCAAGACGAGCCGCAGCCTCTATGCCAATATCCTCAACTTCACGGTCACTCACCCCACCCTGACTGGATAGCTCGCCAGCATTGCCTCGTCCCAAACGATTTCCCGAAACCATCTGCCAGGTCAGCATACCAAACACACTGATTGCCAGCAGCAGTGCAATATAGATCAAAAATGCCATTTGATGCGTTCACCCTTACCAAGAAAAAGGCCCTACCCCGCTAGAATCTCTCTGGAGACAAGCCTAACCAGAACTCAAGATAATCTTAGCATGATTTTACCCCTGGAGAACAACTGGCTAGAAAAGGGGGTAGATATATGTGGACTTCCTTGCAACAAATCATGTGCTCCGCGCAGCAATATCTAGGTGTGCTTTTCAACAGAATTTTCAATTCTGCCAAAAATCGAACGACCTTCACTATCATTCATCTCAATACCAACAACATCGCCAAACTGCATAAATGGTGTTGAGGCTTCGCCAGTTTGTATTTTCTCAATCATACGGATTTCAGCTATACAAGAATACCCGACCCCACCTTCGCTGATTTTTTTACCCTCTCCGCCCTCAAACTTATTTGAGACAGTTCCAGACCCAATGATCGTACCCGCAGCAAGACGCCGGGTTTTTGCTGCATGAGCAACCAGTTCAGACATATTAAATGTCATATCTGTTTTGACATTAGCTTTTCCGAACGACTGTTTATTATAATCTACAATCAAAGGTAAATCGATTGTACTTCCATTCCAGGCAGCGCCGAGCTCATCAGGTGTGATCGCTACAGGACTAAACGATGAAGATGCCTTGCCCTGAACAAAACCAAACCCTTTTCCAAGTTCACCTGGAATAAGCCCGCGTAAAGACACATCATTAACGAGCATGATTAATTTGATATGGCTCAAAGCTTCATGCGCTGTGACACCCATCGGGACATCATCAGTGATCACCGCAATTTCTGCTTCCATATCTATGCCATGGCTTTCACTCACTGCCACAATTGGGTCGCGCGGCCCAATAAATGTATCAGAGCCCCCCTGATACATAAGAGGATCAGAATAAAAACTCTCTGGCACTGTAGCACCACGCGCTTTGCGGACCAGTTCCACATGATTGAGATAGGCTGACCCATCAAGCCATTGATATGCACGCGGCAGCGGGCTTTCGCATATAGTTTGATCAAATTGGACTGATATCACATTTCCCGCTTCGAGATCGGCAGCTCGCTGCAAAAGGCGTGGTAAAATAGTATCCCAATCATCTAATGCACTCTGCAATGCAGGTGCTATATCACTAACATCTGCGCACTGTGCAAGATCTCTGGAAACAAGTACCAATGCACCATCACGACTACCATTTTTTAAAGTTGCCAGCTTCACTCATTATCTCCATTATTTTCATGTAGCCAAGCCGCATGGGTTGGTGCTTTTTTAGTTCTATCCCATTCTTCAAGCATCAACGGTGCAACACGATGCAATTTTGTCATCTGTGCATTCGTTCTTGTATCAGCGCAAAGTTCTAGCCTGTGCCCATTCGGGTCGAAGAAATAAATTGATTTAAAGATTCCATGATTGATGGGGCCGAGTATATCAACGCCTTGTTGTTCAATATGTATTTTTGCATTCAACAATGCGTCAACATTTTCGACCCGCATAGCAATATGCTGAACCCATTCAGGCGTATTTTCATCACGTCCCATATCAGCCTGTTCGGGGAGTTCGAAAAATGCCAACACATTATCATTTCCAACATCAAGGAAAATATGCATATACGGATCATAGGCTCCCGTTGAGGGAACATGATCTTCCGCAATCGCCAATTGAAAATCAGCATTGAGTGTTTTTTGATAAAAGGTGACTGTTTCCTTGGCATTTTTACAACGATAGGCAACATGATGGAAACCCATCATGGTTGGGCCTGTGGACATTATCTATCTCCTTCACACACAATTGCAATCTAGACAGATTCAGTAGTCAATATGTAGGTAAATGTATAAATGGCCACGGCTTTTTTCAACGCCTAAACCAATAACCCATTAAACAGATCGCCCTGCAAACCTTGAATCACTGAAATAATTACAAGAAATTACAAGGAATAAAAAATGGTGGAGGGGGTTGGATTCGAACCAACGTACGCCGAAGCGACCAGATTTACAGTCTGGCGGTTTTAACCACTCACCCACCCCTCCGAACCGTTGGGATTTGACAATATTGCTATATTAGCAAAATCGCGAACGCGCTCTATAACGCTGCTGTTCGAGCCATGCAACCATAAATAGCGCCAAATCCTTCATGGATAGAAATCCACCTTGCATGCTGCTCACCAAAACGGCACTAGGAACGCTCACGCCCCCTGGCGAGCGTTGTTTGAGGCAAGGAATAATTATGAGATCGAAGAAACCACCACGTTCGCGCCAAAAAAACACTAGAAAGGTATCTAAGCGATCTGGGTATCCGGCGACTAACCGTTCCAATCGTAAACCAACATCCCCACCCCCGCCAACAAATTCGGCGCCTAAACAATCAGACCAGACAACTTTGTTGGCCGAAAATATAAGTGGCGACTGGCTATATGGCCGCCATACTGTTTGCGCAGCGCTAAAAAACCCCAATAGGGTATTTCATCAGGTTTTGTGTACCCGCCAAGGTGCTGAATGGTTAATGGAGCGGGGGCTACGCGATGCGTTAGTTAATCATAAGGTAGTTGAGGTTCTCGCATCAGAGCTAGATGAATTTCTGCCAAGGGGCAGTGTTCATCAAGGCGTAGCGGCGGCGGTTGCCCCCCTGAATTCACCTTCATTAGAGGACATACTAGAGGCTTCGGCGACGAGCAAAACCCTTCTTGTGCTCGACCAGATATCAGATCCTCAAAATATTGGGGCTATTTTTCGTATTGCAGCCGCATTTAATGTTTTCGCGATCATTGTCCAGGATCGGCGCACACCTCCCCTTGCAGGCGCTCTAGCAAAAGCTGCGGTTGGCTGTGTGGAAGTGATACCTTGCGTCCCTGTGGTCAACATAGCACGCAGCATAACCACTTTAAAAGAAGCTGGTTATCATTGTACAGGGTTGACTGGTGAGGCCTCAGTACAACTTCCCTATCTTAAAGAAATTGAAAAAGTTGCACTTGTTCTTGGAGCTGAAGGATCAGGTCTACGCTCACTTGTCGCCAAAACCTGCGATAGCCTGGTAACTATTCCGATTAGTAATCGTGTTGAAAGTCTCAACGTATCTACGGCCGCCGCCATTGCATTGTATGAAATATCCAATAGTCGCGATGAGTAATTAAGCCTGTTTTTCCCAACGGCCATTTCCAGATTGGCGCCAATAAGTTTGCTCGAATGCAACTTCATTATTGCCTGGCCTATAGTCGCGGATAATTTTCCAAAAATCACGTGCACGTTGCAGGGCTTCATCATCGCGCCCGTCAAAAATAATCACACACCGCTGGTAGGAGTGCATATCAGCTGGTACCGCATCTGCACCCTCTACAAGGAACAGTATATCTGCTTCATTTAACGGGGCGCTAACATCATCATTTCTTGCTGTTAGCAATACAGGTTCACGCGCCGGGTCTTCGCTGGCCTCCAACGTCGCATGAGGCAAAAAACTCTCCTCACGAAACGTCCAGAGTTCATCATCAAGGTCGGACAAACGAGTCGCATCTCCACTTACCACAAGTGCCTTCCAAGCGCGCTCTAGCGATTTTTCCAGAAGGCCTGATAGCACCACCTGCAGTTTCGCACGTTCAAGATGATAGAACAGAATTTCCGCCATATAATCTTACTTCTATTCGTCGTCTGGTGAACTTTCAAATTGTTCGCGCACGAAAGTATCAAGAAGACGCACGCCGTATCCTGCACCACCTTTAGGGCAAGTAGCATTGTCTTTTTCGTTCCATGCCATACCCGCAATATCAAGGTGCGCCCAATCAACACCATCCTTAATGAAATTACCAAGAAATGCAGCAGCAGTAGAAGAACCAGCCCACCGACCGCCAATATTTTTCATGTCCGCGATTGGCGATTTAATCATGTCGTAATGCTTCTTGGTAAGCGGCATGTGCCAAAGCTTATCTCCAGACCCTTGGCCAGCAGACTTCAATTGATCCGCCAAATCATTACTATTAGAAAACACACCACCAAATTCATGGGCAAGGGAAACAAGAATAGCGCCCGTGAGAGTTGCAAGATCGATAACAACACTCGGCTGATAATTCTCTTGTGCCCACCACAACGCATCTGCCAGTACCAATCTACCTTCAGCATCAGTATTCAACACTTCAATAGTTTTACCTGACATCGAGGTAACCACATCGCCAGGACGCTGGGCATTACCATCCGGCATATTCTCAACTAATCCGATAACTCCAATAACATTGGCCCTTGCCTTACGTGCAGCAATCGCGGCCATAGCACCTGTTACAGCACCCGCTCCGCCCATATCCCATTTCATATCTTCCATGCCAGCAGGCGGCTTTAGAGAAATCCCGCCGGTATCAAAGGTGACACCCTTGCCTACAAAGCACACAGTTGGGTCACTCTTGTCACCACCACGCCATTCCATTGCCACCAGTTTACTCTCGCGTACAGATCCTTGACCAACACCTAGCAGTGATCCCATGCCAAGTTTTTCCATTTCTTTTTCACCAAGAATTTTGATCTTCAATCCATGAGATTCCAATTCACGGCATCGCTGCGCAAAGCTTTCCGGATAAAGAATATTGGCCGGCTCTGAAACTAAGTCACGGGTCAGAAAAATTGCATCGCCAAGCGTCTCAAGTTCACTATAAGCAACTTTAGCACCGGGATCAGCATCATAAATGCCGACCTTGGCCAATATCATTTTTTCATTTTTTTCTTGAGTAGTGCGATAATGATCAAACCTGTAACTGCGCAATCTTGCTCCAAAAGCAATATGCGCTGCAGCAGCTGCCGGGCAAACCTCACCCGTTTTAAAACCATCAAGCGCAAACAGAGCGGCCTTTTCTCTCAGGCCAATAATCTTCGCAACTGCAGATCCGCCAATCATTTCTGCCGTATGCAGATCAAAATCTTTCGACTTACCAGCACCGATCAACACAACATGTCCATTACTAACGCCAGCAGGCCCCGCTATCGCCAATGATTGGCCTTTTTTACCTGTAAAGCTGGCTGCTTTTGCGGCCCTGTCTAACGCGCCCTTAGTCACCTTGTTCAAAGCTTTCCAGGCGACACTGTCATTTGCCCCCTCCAAGCATGGAACAACAATAGCACCTGTCTTCGGCATAGCGGCTTTGGAAAATGTAACCTGCATTCAAAACTCCCTTGGGGTATTTATCGTTGGGCCGAGAAATGGAAAACGGCGCGATTCGGTAATTGATTATTGCTTAAAGTGAGTATGACGTCGAACCAAAGAAAGCAAATAGGCAAATTCAAATTTTGCCTGAGCCCATTAATCTTACAATTCTTTCACCTGTACCACTGACAAGGTGCGTGGTAGGAATTGAGTGTAACGCCAAGATCGAAAGAGCTTTAATTAGAAAGAGTTGCGGTCAGTTCAATGGATCAACATTAGGGTCGGAACAGTTTGAATAGTCTTGACCAATATATTTTACGTCAGTTTTTCTGGCCATTTTTGATGATCGTCACCGTGTTGACCCTCGTGATCTGGATGACACAGAGCCTTCAACGGGTAGATTTGATTGTCGAGAATGGAAAGAGCTTTACGTTATTCTTATATCTAAGCATTCTGATCATCCCAAGCCTACTGGTTATATTGATCCCCTTTGCCCTGTTTGGAGCATGCCTCTACACACTCTATCGCATGCATTCTGACAGCGAGATTGCGGTTATTTTCGCAGCCGGGGTCAGTCGAGGGCGCATCGCCCTGCCTATTCTTGTTCTGACGTTTCTTGGTGCCCTACTTACGCTATACATTGCCCTTGATCTTAGCCCGCGCACATATCGCACCCTAAAAGAACAAGTGCTCGATATTCGTACAGACTTCGCAAGTTCAGTATTGCGCAGTGGTGAGTTTAATAAAATCATTGATGGATTTACTATTTATGTTAGCGATGTGCGATCAGATAATCAGTTTTTAGGACTGCTTGTCAGCGACTATCGCAATCCCAATGCCGTCAAAACTTATATGGCCAAACGCGGTATTCTGCGTGATACTGATAGTGGCCCCTTACTATTACTGGTGGATGGCAACTTGCAACGGGCTCGTAATGGTGCCGAGGTCGAGATCGTTCCGTTTAGCGAGGTTAGCCTGAATATAGCGGCCTATAGAAACCAGGAAAAACTCCAGCTTGAGCTTACAGAACGCTATCTGTCAGAACTTTTAAACCCAGATTTGACCAATGATTGGGATCGACGCAACCAAGGGAAAATGCTGGCTGAAGCCCATAATCGACTTTCGACTCCGTTTCATGCGTTCGCCTATGTATTAATTGCTCTTTTTGCCCTAATTGGCGGCGCCTATAATCGGCGTGGCTATATACTCCGAATTATACTTGCAAGCCTAACCGTCATCACCATCCGGGTTTGCAGCTATGTCCTGCAGTCATACACGGCGGAAGCAGGGTTGTTATGGATGCAATATGCCTTGCCAATATTCGCCATAATATTAAGCTTGGCGTTGCTATTTGATCTAATCCCTATTCCTAAATCCCCGCGCAATTTATTCCCGTCTGTCAATCTGATCAGAAGGACGCAGTAACTCTATGTCCCTGACACTTTTTCGATATATAGCGTGGCGTCTTATCGCCAGCGTTGGTGGATTATTCATTGTGTTTTCAGTCTTGATAATGGTGATTGATCTCATTGAGAATATACGTTTTGCTGGCAAATATGCTGAAGGATCTTTAGTCTTTGCCTTGAAGATAACTCTTCTACGCGCCCTCAGCCTCACCCAAATATTATCACCGTTTTTATTCCTTTTCGGTTCATTATGGTGCTTTACACAACTGAACAGAAGGTCAGAAATTTCGGTTATGCGTTCTGCAGGCCTTTCCATATGGAAAGTACTAACGCCAGCTGCAATCGTAGCCGGGCTCATCGGGGTTTTGTTGATCATGTTTATAGACCCCCTCTCAGCCAAAATGATGGCAAAATCCGATACACTAAAAAATGAAATACGTGGGAAGCGTACCAGCGTAGTACAATTTTTTAATGATGGTATCTGGCTGCGCCAGCGAAATGATGAGGGCGTGCTCATCATCAATGCAAAAAGTATAAATCAAGAAAAAGGCATTCTCGGAAATCTCACAGTCTTTCGACTGGACAATCGAGCATCTTTTATCGAGCGGATCGATGCGCCAGAAGCATATATTGGCGACCGGATCTTAAATCTTAAATATGCCAGTGCAAGACGGCACGACGAAATCATTGCACGTAAACTCGACAACTACCCATTGCCTACCAATTTAACGATCCGTGACCTTAACGAGCAGGTCGCCAAACCAGAAACCATCTCATTGTGGAACCTGAACCGGTTCATTCGCCTCGCCGAAGCAGCCGGCCTATCAACAAATAGCTACTACCTTCGTTATCATGATCTTTTGTCGACGCCCCTAAAATTACTTGGAATGGTGTTAATCGCTGCGGCCTTCTCCATGCGCCCATCCAGAATGGGAGGCACACTACGGCTTGTGGTTTTTTCTATATCGACAGGTTTCATCCTGTATATGATTACCGAAATTGCGACGGCACTTGGCGAATCAGGGTCGGTCCCCCTACTTATGGCAGCTTGGAGCCCAGCTATGATCGCAACGCTTTTTGCTGTAACTGGGCTTTTACATCTCGAAGATGGCTAATTTCCTTTTCCCCACACCATTGGATGTCAATTTTGTGAACTTTTCATGGACGGGTCAGGCCACGTTGGCTAAATTTAAAACTTGATTCGGATATTGAAGGCGAAGTTGGTTTGAGTACTCAAAAAGAGATTGTTCGATTACTCTTAACCACCGTTCTTTCGGGGGTAACCTTAGGTGTTTTTGGGTCTGCTTATAGCGCCTCCACAAATACGAAAAGTAACATCTTTGGGTTTTCCCATTCATCAAAACCCGTTTTGCGCGAAGATTTTTCTTCACTCTCTCTTAAAGGGCTAATACCCCCCCAAAAAAACAATGCGGTATCCTCTCCCCTTAACATCGAGAAACAAAACCCTGCCACTAATATCACATCGCTTTCGGCAGCCGGGTTTACAACTATTCCATTATCTCAAGCACAGGACACTAATCCTGAGACTATTGACGATCTTGAAGAAGAGGAAACCATCCTCTTCGAAGCAGACCTGATATCACGTGACTCTGAAGAGAGCCCGCTAATTGCCGAGGGAAATGTTCGCGCTTACTTCGGTGAACGATACCTGACTGCAAAAAAACTAATTTATTATCCTGACACCAATATTGTTATCGCCGATGGGCAAGTTTCCATTACAGACGAGAACCAAGAGACCGTTTTTGCTGAAAGAGTAGAGCTATCTGGAGACTTACGAGACGGGATTGCAGAAAATTTCACTGCCCTCCTCGCTGAAAACGCACGCGTTTCTGCCGATAGCGCCGTTCGTGAACAAGGCGCACGTACCAAGCTCAACCGGGTTGTCTATACTGCATGTGATGTATGCAAAGAAGATGGAGATGCAAAAACCCCAACCTGGCGCATTAAATCACTCCGGGTAACCCGCGATGAAGAACACAAAGTCATTCGTTTTCGGCATGCTTTTCTTGAGCTCAAAGGCATACCAGTATTCTATGCACCGTTTATTCAGGCACCAGACCCATCTGTTGAACGTCAGTCAGGCTTTTTAACCCCGACCATCGGCACATCCAGCCGACTAAGTCCCTTTGTTGAAGTTCCATATTATTTTGCACTTTCCAATAGTCAGGACTTCACCTTTTTCCCAAAGTTTACACTAAACGATGGAATTTTGTGGCAAGGGGAATGGAGACGATCCAGAGAGAACAGTTTTCATGTCTGGGCAGGCGGCGTCATTGACTTCCAACGGCCAGAGAGTTGCGCAACTGGAAACGTACGGTTCCCAAGGCCAGTTTTTTTTGATGATGTGGGCAATTGCGTAGACGGACGCGGTAATATTTTTAACGCCGACACTGGTTCGCTTCTTTCTTTGGCAGCGGACAACCCAAATGATGTACCAGTTGATGCCCCCGGAGTAAGGTGGTATTATTTCGGTCGCGGCTATCAAAATATTACTAATAACTGGCGGGTCGGCTATGACATTGAACGTGTCTCCGACGATGCTTTTTTACGACTTTATGATGTCAGACGCCGTGGAGCTTTACGCCTTGAATTTGACCGTTCACGCACAAACCGCCTTCGTAGTAATATCAATACAGCTTGGCAAAATAACGGTTCGAGTTTCACCGCGGACAGCTATTTATTTCAGGGGTTAAGAGGATCAGACGTTTCTGCACTTACTCCTTATGTCCTTCCTCTATTGAATTTCCGACATGACTTCTACCGCAAACCTGCTGGCGGAAATTTATCCGTAAATGCTAATTTTGCATCACTGCAACGCACCGGTGGTACTGACTCCCGGCGTATCACCGGACAAGCGTTCTGGAACCGCGATTACATTTCCAAAGGTGGTCACCGGCTCAATATATTTGCTGAATTGCGCGGCGATGCGTTCTTTTTTCAAGACCTTGATGAAGGGACGGAGGTTCTCCCTGAAGGAAGAACCGTTCCCTTGGATGAAACTACGGATATTGTTACAAGATTTGCTCCAACAGCAGGGGTCGAATGGTCCTATCCCGTAGCACGCCAATTAGGTGGGGCAAGGTTACTGCTAGAACCACGAGCACAATTAATTGCAAGCCTTGCTAATCGTAACAAGGAGAGCATTATCAATGAAGACTCTCAGAGTATTGAGTTTGATTACTCTGGCTTGTTTGATTACAATAAATCAAACGGATTTGACGCTGTAGAAGACGGTCAACGCATCAATATCGGGGTACATGGCTCTATCCGTTGGCAAAATGGCCTTAGCTTATCCGGGTCAATAGGCCGACAATTCCGTGCACAGACTACAAATGCCTTTGTGACGTCAAGCGGCCTCGGAGAAACAGAATCCGATTATGTTGGTGAACTTGATTTAGAATATGGGCGAAAATTTGTCTTTCAAAACCGTTTCCGGTTTGACGATACAGGAGATTTCCAACGTGTTGAATCCATACTCGGTTTTAATCATTGGCGCCTCCAAGGATCAGTTGGTTACACATTGCTAGAAGAATTACTACCGATTGAAGGAGTCGCTCAAATATCAACTATTGTCGATTCCACTAATATGAATG
>CAZGVP010000074.1:0-10594 GCA_964529135.1 uncultured Caulobacterales bacterium
GCGACTCTTTTCAGAATCCATATCATAGCCTGATCGCCACATATGGCCTGCATCTTTGAAACCAAGTTCGCGCGCACCTTTATTGGCGATGTCAACCATCCGGGTGTAGTCAGCTTTCATACCTTTGGAGTTTTCGCGCCATTTCGTCCAAACTTCTTTAAGGGCATCTGGATTGCGTAGCTGACGCATCAAAACTTCGGTTTCGTCCTGCGCAACAGTGTTGCCGCCAAATTCGATTTTGCCTGTAGAATAGGCAGTAGAAAGGCGTGAATTGACTTCGGAAAGCTCATCAGCGGCGCCGGCTGTTGAGGGCGCGGGAATTGTAATGCTTCCACGAATAATATCGATTTTTCGTTGTAGGGGTGCTGGTAAATCGAGGGCTTCAAATTTTTTAGTTTCATTGGCAAAATCAACGGACATTTTTGTGAGTCGTGCATTCATCTTTGCTTCGAGCCAGTTAGTATCGAAGGTAATATTGGTTGCACGGGCCCATGAGATTCTTGCTGATTCCTCGCCAATCTCTGCATAAGTTCGTTCAACTCGTTCAACAAAAGCGCGTGCATCATCAACGGTAGGCGCCTTGTTTTCCTCGTCAGATGTTGTTGCAATAGTTGTAGGCCTTGCAGTCTCGCTGGACGAGAGTTCACTACATCCCGTTACAAGAGCAACGCTGGCTGCTGAGAGCGTTAAGAAAATTAAAGCTGAGCTGTTGGTTGATTTCATGGGTTTTCCTCGCCTTTTGGGATGTCTTAATTGGTGGCTATAATAGCGTAGCCTCAACTTCAAGCAAGTATGATGGGTGTTCACCCGTGGCTGGATTACTCTGCTGCAACTTTCAATGTCGGGGCTTTCTCTGCGATCTTTGGGTTAGAAAATTCTATATGCCCGTCATCAATTGGTGCTTCACCGAGGGCTTTCTTATCGAGATTGTAATCTTGTTTATTGCGCCACGGGTCACGATCACCTTGTTTTGGCATTTTGTGGAGGACGCGCTTTATATAACCTGGCTGGAACTCTAGCCAGTCATTGGCTTTCATGCCTTTGGGTGGGTGCGGAACGGCTTGTTGATAACCGCTTTCTTCCAGGTGATTGACCAACCGGCAGACATAATCAGAGATAAGATCAGCGCGCAACGTCCACGAGGCATTGGTATATCCAAACACTGAGACAAGGTTTGGAATCCCGGAAAACATCAGACCTTTATATCCAAATGTATCAGGGGCATGGATAATCTTGCCATCAACCTTTACTTCCATTTCCCCCATAACCACAACCTCAAGGCCAGTGGCGGTAATAATAATGTCTGCATCAAGAGTATTACCTGATTTTAAGGTTATGCCAGTGCTGGTAAAATGATCAACATGATCGGTTACAATGCTGGCTTTTCCTGCCTTTATTGTATCGAATAAGTCGCCATTAGGGACGAGGCATAGACGTTGATCCCATGGATCGTAATCTGGTGTAAGGTGCGTATCGATATCATAATCAGGACCAAGACGTTTGCGTGCAATTTTCAACAGGTTTTTTTTGGTCCTTTTAGGGTTTGCACGCGCGCGCCGATAGAAAAACTGTTGAATAGCGATATTCTTCCAGCGAGTGATTTTGTATGCTGTTTTATCAGGAAGAATAATCCGCAAGAAATTAGCGATAATGTCATGATCAGGAAGAGCTGCCATGTAGGTGGGTGTGCGCTGAAGCATGGTAACGGCGCGGGCTTTTTTGGCCAGTTCGGGTATGAGCGTAACCGCTGTAGCGCCAGACCCGATAACTACAACGCGCTTATCAGCGTAATCAAGATTATTTGGCCAAAATTGTGGGTGGATGATTTTACCAGAAAAGGCATCACGCCCTATAAAATCTGGAGTATGCCCTTGTTTGTAGTTATAATACCCTGCACAAACGCTGAGAAAATTACAGGTTTTATGGGAAACTTTTTCAGTATCCGTATGTTGAATGGTTAAAGTCCAACGTGCTTCACTGGTTGACCAATTTGCAGCAATTACACGGCGATTAAACTGAATGTGTTTATTAACATTATGCTCACCTGCCGCTTCTCGCACATAATCAAGGATTGATGGGCCATCGGCAATGGCTTTAGCGTTGGTCCACGGTTTAAAATTATAACCCAGCGTGTGCATATCACTATCAGAGCGAATACCAGGGTACTGAAAAAGATCCCAAGTGCCGCCAATAGCACCGCGTGCCTCGAGAACCGCATAACTTTTGCCGGGACATTTCTCAGTGAAATGGCAAGCCATTCCAATACCGGAAAGCCCAGCACCAATGATGATCATATCGACATGGTCATCAGCTATTGTGTGATCAGGGTGTGTATTCATAAATGCCGATGCTATGTCAGTATCGGCGTCTTGGCTAGAAGTGATGGCAGTCAGCTTTGGTGCGTGAGGGAGAGCTTTAAATCTTTTCCGAAACCCTGATGGCAAGGCGGCAACCAAATTTGATGGCGTTGGAAAGGAGCGGGTAAGCAAAGGTTTCTTCGGCTCCTTGCGTCTCGGCGGTGTGTTTGTGCTCTAGCTCGTCGTTGCGAAACTGGGTGATAGTCTGCGTCAGTTCCGGCTCAATATCGCGCAATTCCTCAATTTGTTCGGCATAATGCTTCTCGATCACGTCTTCAACTGCAGCTGTGCAAGCCATGGCGGCTTTTTCACCCATTAGCGCGGTGGCAGCGCCAAGCCCGAAACCGGCGAGATTCCAAACAGGTGACATCAGCGTCGGGCGAACACCCCTTTCTGACAGCAATTGATCAAAAGTATCGAGATGATGTTGTTCCCCATCCTCCATTTCCTGAAGAAGAGCCGCAGTATCGCGCTTTCCTGGGAGGTTGTCGAAGACGGCGCGTTGCCCCCGATAAATCTGAACAGCCCCATATTCGCCAGCGTGATCAACTCGCAGCATTTCCCGAATACGGGCATGTTTTGGTCCGGGCTTGGGGAGGTGTTTTTTTGTCGTTTTGTTCATAAAGAGTTTTCTCAAGATCGTTTTTTACGCCGTGCATTTTGCAGAACACCACCAGTGGCAATGAGGGTCAATGCGAACAGCCCTGCTGAGGCCAGTAAATTATATCCTGCCATCGAAACTCCGAGGAATTTCCACGCTACCCGATCACAGGAAACTCTAGGCCTGTCTGGGTCCAGGCCAGACGAAAGATCATTGATTGAATTGATTGTTTCTGATCCGGAACAGCTTGTAGGTCCAGGCCAAAACCCAAATTCCACGCCTGTGTGATACAAGGCCAAACCAGCCCCAAACCCATAAACCAATGCCGTTGCACCGGTTGCCGCTGCAGCAAGAAGTGGCGCGCGAAACCCCAGAGAAATCACCAGCCCTACCAGTGTGAGGGCCAGCGCTGTCCAGTGGGCTTCGCGTTGATCAAGACACAAGGCGCAAGGTTCGTAGCCCATCGCTTCAAAGATATGGGCGCCCGCTAACAGTGAACCACTGGTGAGCGCGCCCGTTAGCAATGCCTTATCCACAAGGGTAAGCCGGGAAATGAATGGGGTTTGTGTTGTTGATGTTGGCATCATCGCCCAAGGATAACCGACGCCAAAGCCTAGAAACCACGGCGCGGATCGTCACAGTTTCGGCTTATCGGAAATAACAAAGACGTGTATAATCGAGGAATGATTATCAATATTTCAGATTATGTGGCGCGGTGGGCAACATCGATGTTTGGAAGTTTTAGTGGCCCCCCTTGGCTGGCCACGATCAATGCACCGAAACTTCTCACTGATGTGATTTCGCAATTGCCCAGCACTTATAAAATTCAAGAAGATATTGCGGTCCATGAGACATCCCATATTGAGGATGGGGCTATTGTAAAAGGTCCAACCCTCTTGGGCCCGAACAGTTTTGTTGCTGCGGGTGCTTATCTGCGTGGAGGTGTGTTTTTAGATGATGATTGTATTGTTGGGCCAGGCTGTGAAGTGAAAACAACATTTATGTTTAAGGGATCAAAAATTGCTCATTTGAGTTTTGTCGGGGATTCAATTCTTGGTAGTGACGTGAATATTGAAGGAGGCGCTATGGTCGCGAACTACCGCAATGAAATGGATGATAAAGAAATCAGGTTTGTTTACGATCATCGGACGATCTCTACACAGATTGATAAATTTGGCGCCCTTATTGGGGATGGATCAAAGATTGGTGCGAACTCCGTTATTGCCCCGGGCGCATTAGTCAGTAAGAATTTCAAATTGCCACGACTAGGTAAAATCGATCAGCACCCAGCACCATTGAAAATGTAGGTATTTATATTTGTGTCCATGAAACGCATTATGCATTCCAGACTTAGAATGCTGATTACTGCTACTCTATAGATAGATAGGCGTTGTGAACAAACTCAATTAAACCTGATATTAATTCAACCTGTTTAAAAATGCTTCATACTTCACAGTGGCATCTTTAAAATTTTCAGGGTTGTGCCAGTGCTGCCATGCCTCTTCCAGGAATGGATCATCAAAAGCATGCTCCGTATCAGGATAAACTGTGCGGTCCACTTCAAGGCCTTTGCCCTCAAGTTTATCTAATGCGGTTAAGCATTCTTTGTGATTCACGATCGTATCTTCGCCAGCGATCAGAGCGAGCACCTTTGGATTGTGAACCCAGTTACGCGTACGCGTTAGCGCGCCAATACCACAATAAGGATAAAAAAGGATGGTTCCCTTAACTGATGGACGCGGGCCTTCATAAATCTCAAGGGATGCAGGTAGCTTATTTTTCCAATCCATGGTCATAGCGTCCATCACTGTCCAGGCACCATGAGACCAGCCGGCGAGAATAATATTCTCCGTATCCACATCATTGCGGGTGAGTACATGATCAAAAGCGGCAAGAATATCGCCAGCGCGTTCCTGGCCGATCAGGGTGGTGCCCCGACACACTGTTTCGAGGGCTTTTTCACGGCTCATCCCTCGTGGGCGCAGGCTGTCGACAATGACCGCCATATATCCGTTTTTCACAGCCACATCTGCCCACATTTCCTGAAAGGAAAGGCGAGCACCTGCACAGCCATGAAACTGGAAAATAATCGGGAACGGCCCCTCACCTTCGGGCTTGCGGATAATCATGTTTGGCAACAGGAGCGCCTTCAGATTATCGATGTCAGTTTTTTCAGTCTGGGCGGCACGCAGGCCCATCAACGCGGCTTCACCACGCCAGATAAACAAGCCACCAAGAACAAGGACGAGAGCGCCAAGGGCAATAAGAGCTTTTTTCATAGCTGTCAGATCACAACAGACCAGCATCCTTTGCAAGCCTTAAGAGCGGCTGTTCTGGTCTTGGCCCGATATGGCTGATCACTTCTGCTGCTGCGAGCGAGCCTAGCGCCCCGGCACGGCTATAATCAAAATTCTGGGCAACCCCATACAAGAAGCCGGCAGCATAACCGTCGCCTGCCCCTGTTGTGTCTTCTAGCTTGACTGGTTTTTGGGAAGCTACCTCAACCACATCGTTATCACGGGGGATAATCACTGACCCTCGTTCACTACGGGTAATTGCGGTCAGTGGGCAAAGGTCGCGGGCTTTTTTCACCATTTCATCAAGGTTATCTGTGCCAAAAAGAGTTTGAGCCTCAGCTTCATTGGCGAGCAAGATATCGACATGGGAAGGTATAAAAGTAGATAAAACTTTATGCTGGCGATCTACAACACCGGTATCAGAAAGTGTAAGCGCAGATTTTCGTCCCGCCTTGCGGGCAATATCGCAAGCCCGTACAAATGCCTCGCGGGCAACAGGTTGTTCAAACAGATATCCTTCAAAAAACGTGATTTTGGCGCGCTCGATTTGGTTTGCGTCAATGTCGTTGAGAGTAACGAGACCAGCTGCGCCCAAAAACGTCATCATTGACCGTTCTGCGTCAGGCGTCACATTGATAAGGCAGCGTCCTGTACCAGGGCCATGTTCGTCCATCGATGTTGTTGCAAATTCAACGCCCTGGCGCTCCATGTCGCTGCGAAATGTGTTGCCCAAGGGATCATCAGCCACTTTTCCTACAAATCCACCGGCTCCGCCCAAGGAAGCAACACAGGCGATGGAATTGGCCGCAGATCCACCTGAGACCTCTACACTATCGTTCATTCCTGCGTATATCGCCTGAGCCTGAGCCTCGTCGATTAGCATCATCCCACCTTTGGTGATCTGGTGGGATGTAAGAAAAGCATCGTCACATTTGGCAAGCACATCTACAATGGCATTACCAATACCAACAACATCAAGGTCACGAGACGCCATAAAAGAGATCCTTTATTATTTCCAGCGGGGTCTATAGGCGATCGTATGGGCTTGATGCAAGTTTAATGGACGATAATTGGGGGTGGATTGAAAATTAACGAACACTCTTTAGGTTAGCAGTCTTCAGGGCGCTGGCCGGGTATGTTGGGCAGGCTTGGTTTATGAACAAGTAGAGTTGGTGGGATTGGCATGATTACAGGGTTACAAAAAAAGGGCTTGATTAGCTTAATATTACTCGGTGTGACGGCGTGTTCATCTGTACCCAAATTGCCCTTGATTGGGGGTAAGGATAAAAACAGCACTGTGGCAGTGACATCTTTGGTCAATGATCCAGCGTCGTCAGCTGTTGTTGAACCGCAAACACCTCCTGCCCCTAAGTTTTTTTCCGGTGACCTTTTGGGACTTGAGGCATCACAAATCGATGGGCTTTTGGGCACACCATCTTTTGTTCGCCGTGAAGGTCAGGGCCAGTTTCGCCGCTATGATGGACAAAAGTGTAATCTGATCGTATTGCTGACCCGTGATGCATCAGGGCGCATCGTTTCCACTGGACTTGAGGCGGCATCGTTCTTTTCGTCGTCTGGCAAGCCTGACTTACAAGAGTGTCTCAACGGTTTTTAACCTCAGTTCTTTTACGAGGCGCGTCTAGGTAAGCTGCGCTTTGGGAATACGTGATTGGCGTACCCATTCTGCAAGAGTTGCAATAACAGCAACGCCTCCCAGCGCAGCAGATAGATAGAAAACATAGGCAAACCCCCGTTCCTCGATAAGTTCTCCAAACCAAGCGCGCCCTAATGTTCCGATCAGCATACTGAGGGATGCCAATAATGCATATTGAACAGCTGCGAAGCGGGGATTGGCAATTGATGAGAGATAAACAACAATTGCCGCACTGGCAAAACCAACGGACAGGTTTTCTGCTGCAATTGCCGCCATTAGTTGAACCAGTTTTTCATTCATTGTGACATCGAGCTGTAGGAAATTTGCCATCGGTTGGAACAATGCCTGGAACGGCCCATAAAGATGGAGAAAGCTCAAGATACTGTCAGTGGATGATCCACCCAGAGCAAGATCCGCAAAAAGAAGATTGGTAGCAGCGGCGAGCACACCACCAATAAAAAGACTGGGCATCCTTCCTATCCGCAAAATTGTGATGCCACCAATGACAATGCCAGCAGCGGTCATTAATGATCCAAAAACCTTTGATGCAACCGCAACTTCATCAAAGGTATGTCCCAAAGCGCCGAAATTTTCGCCCAGATAAAATGGATAAGCAAATGCCCCCCATATCAGGTCAGTAAACCGGTAGGTTAGTGCTACGGCTAACACCAAGATAGCACCGAACCTTAATCGATCCACAATATCAATCATTGGTACAAGGATTGAGCCGTAAAGTGCATCGAGGGCACGCTGCAATAGTGAAGTATCAGGTTTTTTGGTTATATTACTCGTAGGCGGTTTGTTACGATAGTGATACATCAACCAGGCGGCGCTGATTACAGGTAAAATAATGGAGACAATGATAATAATTGGCCCTGTTTCTCTTGTAAATTTTCCAGCATTGGCAGTTTCTGGGCTGGAAAGTGCAAAAGCCATAAAGGAAAACAAGGCAAATATTGACCATGTCCACCCTAGTAAAATTGGAACAAGGGCAAGATTTCGCCAGCCTGTGGGGGGGCTGTCTGCATCAAGAGCATGAGATTTACGATCGGCAATAGAATTCTCTGCAAGGAAAACCCCAGACATGCAAAAAACCATCAAACTGGTCAGCGCAATAAAGGTGTTCTCCCAACCGAAGCGAGCAGCAATAAACAAAGCCCCTGCACCACCAAGAATGGCAGATAGACGATACCCTATTTGATAGACTGCTGAGAGTAGATCAATGGTTTGATGTTCGTCGGCAACTTCTATGCGCCATGCGTCAATTAAAATATCCTGAGAAGCAAAGGCGATAGTGCAAATAATAGCTGCGATTGCTATGAGGCTTAATTGTGTGCTCGGTTCCATAAAAGCAATGGCGCCGAGCATTAAAACGATGACTATTTGTAATAACAAAATTCCCGCTCTGCGTTGCCCCATGCCAAGGGTTGCCGGGAATGCAGCCCGGTCAATCGCTGGCGACCATAAAAATTTAAACCCAAGCAAGATACCAATCCAGGAAAAAACTCCGATTGTCTTTATGCTGATATCTTCTGATGTAAACCAGGCATTAAGGGTGCCGGTAATGAGCACATAGGGTAGACCCGCTGCCATACCAAGAATAAACATGGCGGCACTTTTTCGATGGCGCAGTGCATGAACTATTTCTCGAAAGGTAATCTTTTTTTTATCGGTGGGTTTGGGAGCAGCGGCAGCTATTTTTGTTGCGTTTTGATCTGCCTTTTGAGTGTTATTTGCAGTGCTCATGTGTAGTTGCCTTAATCGCTCTCACCAAACGTGTTCCAAAATCTGGCTACATTCTGTTGGTTTTGGGAAAGATGCGGCAGTTCAGGGCCTATTGCAAATATAAGCTATAGTCTATCTGTTATCACTGATTACAATCAGGATGCTTTTTCAAGCTTTGTCCTGCCCTTTGACCATTTATTGAACATGTTGGTAAAATCATCAGGTTCAAACGGTTTGGATAGGAAATCGTCCATTCCCACTTCAAGGCATTTATTGCGATCTGAGGCCATGGCGTTCGCTGTTAAAGCAATGATGGGTGTATTTTGGGCGGCGCCTTCGAGTTGGCGAATGCGGTGAGTTGCTTCAAGGCCATCCATTTCGGGCATGTGCATGTCCATGAAAACCATATCATATTGTGCTTTATTGATCGCCATCACGGCTTCTTTACCATTCACAGCCACGTCGACATGATGGCCTTCACGTTTAATCAATGCCGTTGCCAGAACAGCGTTGATTCGGTTGTCCTCTGCGAGCAAAATCCGTAAACCTTCTTTTGGCTCAGATTGTGCCTGGGGTGCTGATGCAACCTCATTGTTCTGGAAACTCTCCATTGTCTTTGGCGACGACGAGCTTGTTCTGGCTACTTGTACTCTTTGGCTGGGATTGAGCTGCTCTGAGAGAGAATGCTGACGTACCGGCTTAATTAAATAACCAGTAAAACCTGAATCCCGAAATACGGGTAATCGTCCGCGTGCCAGTGGCGATAACAATACCAGAGACCGTGATACAATCTTGGTTATCTGCTCACCGTGCTCTATAGCCAAGTCACTGTCACAAAGAATAATTGTATTCGGTGCCTTTTTTACGGCAGTCAAAATTTCTGGCAGAGTTTTAGCAATTGCTATCTGTTCAACGCCAATGGCCCGTAATTGCATTGTCGTTGCACGAGAAAGAACAGCTGATTGTGTAGCAACCAGCACTGGCGATTGATGGGTGCGTAATTGAATATCATGCTCACCAGCAGATTCCAGTGCCACGTCAAAACAGAAAACACTGCCCTCTCCTGGTTCGCTCTCAACGCGAATATCACCGCCCATTGCCAAGGTTAATCTGCGAGCAATTGCAAGTCCAAGACCCGTACCTTCCTGGCGACGGTTACCATCTGCATCATCCCCTTGCTGATATTCTTCAAATATTGCTTTTAGGGCTGTCTCTGAAATGCCTATTCCAGTATCTCGTACACGGATTATAAGTCGTGATTTTCCGGACTTTGCTATTTCCCCTGATACTTCAATAGTAACACCTCCAGTATCAGTAAATTTTACTCCATTGCCAGCAATATTGATCAATATTTGCCTTAGTCGCGCCTCGTCTCCGCGAAGCCTCGCCGGCACGCTTTGATCTATAATCGTTGCGATTTCAATGTTTTTACTAGCGGCTTTGGGGGATAATAATTCTGCAACACCATGAAACAATGTATGCGTATCAAAAGTTGTGCTGTCCAGTTCGAGTTTTCCAGCTTCGATTTTAGAATAGTCGAGGATATCATTAATAAGAGACAAGAGTGAAGAGCCGGATTCGCGCACAGCGTCCACATAAGCGCGCTGGTTAGGATCAAGCGGTGTATCAAGAAGAAGGCCGGTCATGCCAAGAATACCGTTGAGGGGTGTGCGCATTTCATGGCTCATGGTAGCCAGAAACTGCATCTTGCTATTTGCCTCGCGCTCAATTTCTTGTTGTTGTGGGTCGGTCGAATTATTCTCGCTGGTGTGTTCTGCATAAAGGTTGGAAAGTCGGTCCAGCATAGTGTTTGAGTGTTTGGACGATTGTACTATACCTTTGAATAGAACATTGTCGTCGTGAATTGGCGTTCTTGTCCACTCAATGACTGCTTCGCCATCTTTGCCTTTGACCTTTGTTTTTAAGGTTTTGGCAGATCTGGGATCGTCGCGTGTATTAC
>CAZGVP010000075.1:0-10570 GCA_964529135.1 uncultured Caulobacterales bacterium
GGATTATAAAGACGCCCGGTCGCAACTTCAATGGCTGAACCAGTGTATCCAATAACTTTTGAATGTACTACTATTGTTGTTTGCAATCTTGCTTCAAATGCCCCCCAACCAACCAAGAATTACGCTGCCCTTTCCCGCTAATATTGTGCCAAAAGTAGTAAAATACATTTTTTCTTACTCAGAGTACTTATCATCATCACACTTGGGCCTTCAGCCTAACCAAGGCTTCATCCAAAGATGACAGAAATCTGGATCGATCAGTTTTGGTAAATGGGGGAGGACCTCCCATTTGATCCCCGCCGCCGCGCAAGTCAGCCATAATAGCTCTGGTAGCAATCGCTCCACCGATAGCATCTAGCGTAAAAGGTTTACCGTTTGGTGCTATGACAATCGCTTTAGACTTCAAGCATCGATCTGCCAACAATATATCTGCCGTAATCACGATAGACATCGCATCCGCTTGTTCAGCGATATGATCATCAGCCGCATCAAACCCATCACTAACCATCACCATAGATAATAAAGGGTGACGCGGAATACGCATACCAGAATTAGCAACGAGCGTTACGGGAATCTCATGACGGAAAGAAACCTTATAGATTTCCTCTTTCACTGGGCATGCATCAGCATCGACCCAAATGTGCAGAGACTTAGTGTTGTCGGGCGTTGTCATCAACCGCCTTTAACCGAACCACAAAAACTTGATGTCACTTGTGCCGCAATATCAGGAACCCAATTTGCTATCCCCTTCGCCACATCGCAACGACGTTTTGCGTTTAATCGCTTGTCAACTTTAAGATCTCTCAATACACGATCGATATTGTCAGCGCCTTTAATTACCTCAATGCCACGGTCTTTTTTGCGGCGCACAGCATCAAATCTCAATAACGACGCCCCGCCAGTGACATAAATCGGCCAATCCGGCTCATTGTCGACAGCAGGCACCCCACTCCTCGCAAAAGAAGCCCAATATGCCCCCATAGCGCGGCTTAACTTTTCGCGACTTTCTAATGTTTTCTCCTGAAAAAGGACCCGATCCGCTTCGCCTAGCAATTGAAATCGATTAAAAACAAATGGAATTTCCATGCCATGCGCAGCGCCCAGCATTTTTCCCAAATTCATAATAAAAAACGATCCACCATCATCCCAATCAAATCGATAGCCATAAACCTGATCATGGCCACCTTCCGCCATCCGAATCGCTGGTCCGTCCACAGATCGTATACGCCAGATTCGGCTAGAATAATCCGATGCCGCATCATAAAGTTTTTGATTTCTTGCAACAAACAACCGACCAAATACGGTTCGTGTCAGTCGTTTATCACCAAGCTGAAACAGTTTCATTTCATCACGATTAGTACCGGTGATGATAGGCACCGCATTGAAATTATCAGTAGAAGAAAACACTTCACGTAATTTGCCCCCAGGCAGAACCACACCATCTTCAATAATAGTTGGCAGTTCTGTAAAACCAGTCCCTATATCATAAGCGTTAAAAACTTCCGCAACAGAAAATTTGCGCAACTCACTCGCATCATTTGTCTCTAGCTTAGTAGCGATAGTGGCAGAATTGTTGGTCAGGCTTCCGGTATTTCCACGTGCATCATCAACACTTTGACTATCAAAACTACCCGATTGAATGATGGCGCGATGAAACAATCCTTTTGCCGCAGGAGCCGCTAGAAGAGTAACAACATTATGCCCGCCTGCACTCTCGCCAAAAACTGTTACAAGATTGGGGTCACCGCCAAAAGCTGTTGCATTATCTTTCACCCAATGCAAAGCAGCAATAAGATCAAGTGTACCAAAATTTGCACCCTCTTTATCGAAAGCTTCATGAGAAAACCAGCCAAGAGGGCCAAGCCTGTATTGCACACCAATAACAATGACATTTTCATTCACGGCAAGTTTATGGCCCGGGTAAATGTGCGAAGAGCCAGAAACATTACTCCCGCCATGAATCCAGACCATAACCGGTAAAGACTTACCAGCTGAATTTTCTGGTGCATATATATCTAGAGAAAGACAATCCTCCGATCCGACGAGTGTACCATTTTCAACCCCCTCAATCGGGTTAAAGAAATTTGTCGTTTGAGGACAACGCTCGCCAAATGTCGTTGCATCACGCACACCATCCCAAGAGGCGGCAGACTGTGGTGCACGCCAACGGTTTTCACCAGCTGTTGACGCCGCATACGGAACACTTCGCCATACATCGGCACCATTATCAGCTTTAGTCCCTATGATTTTGCCATGGCTTGTTGCGCGGATCGTTTTTGGATCTGGGATCACGTCCTGCGCAAGCGCAACACCTGAACAAATGGCCATACTCATAATAGCTAATATATGTCTGGAAAAAGTACTAAAAAATACCATACTGCCCTCACAGTTCATGTTAAGGTGCAATTGTATGTCTACTTGAGAAGATGGCCAAGCCCCATCAACAGTGTTTCAATTCAAAAGTGAGGGATTACGAACCCTCTGACAGAGCATTATTGCAAAAGCTTACGCTCTAGCGCATCAAGGCGCTCTTTAAGGACTTCATTTTCTTCACGGGCAAGCGATGCCATTTCCTGAACCGCTTCAAATTCTTCCCGTGTAACCAGCTCCATATCACCTAAAATTTTCTGAAGCTGTCCGCGAACCACCGTTTCAGCCTCCCTACGGACCCCATCAGCAGCACCTGCTGCTTCCGTCATCATCTGGGAAAGCTGATCAAATATAGGGTTACGGGTCTGCATAGCGGTTTATCCTTACATCTTACACTTTGGCCAATATAGGATCACAAACCCAGTATTGAAACAGGCTTGCACGTCGCAAGACAAATTATCCACGTTCTGAGACAAAAATCACCAATTTATGGCGTGCTTCCTCACCATCAAACCCCAAACGAGAATATCGAATAACAATATCAGCAGCTTTATCTCCATTAAGGTCAAGCGCTTCAACCAGATATCCCTCTGAAGGCAATGGTGTTTCCAAGGTTGCAAGTCTGGTTTTAAAAGGATCGTCTTTGCCACCTTTATAAATGGTCAATTTGTCCTTTCCATCACCGATCATAAGATCAAGGGCATCATCTCCATTAAAATCCTCATAATCCAAAGGCGGGTTTTTGGTAATACCTCGCGACAGATCAATACCGATAGAATAGGTACGCCGATAGTCGTCATCTTCGATGTACGCCCCAGCCCCATTATCAACTTGGACTTGCGTCTTGGTTTTCACTGAACGATTAACCAAAAAGGCAATAATTTTCCCAAGGCTGATTTTCACCGAGGTTGCCACCAGATCACGACGCCCATCATTATTGACGTCTCTAAATCCAACGCCGCCTACACCCTCAACTGAAAATTGATGGTCCGCCACAGCAGGCCAGGAGATCAACTCATTGTTTATACGCCCACGATAAACCTGAAAAGACTGACGGCGATCAAAAAGCCCGCTTGCTTCGTTAGACACGGTTATAACATCTGTGACACCATCATTATCAAGATCAATAATCCGATAAATAGTAACATCCTTAAACTTGCTCTGATCAGCATTACGCTCCTGCGCTTGAATATCGTCAAGCCAACGATTACCACGCGCCTCAAAGGCAAAATCTACCGTCTTGCCTTCTGTTGCAAACGAACCAGATTTCGTCTGAGCAAACACAAGAAACTGTTGCCCAATAACGAATACAATATCAGAACGTTTGTCCCCCGTAGCATCGAATATATAGGACGGAAAAACCCTAAATGTTGGCGTGCGTTCCACAGGTGCAGAAAATTCTGTATCGCTAACATTATCATTTGAAAACTGACCGGTTAAACGCATTTCAGGGCTAACGGGTAACAAAACAGGCTCTCCGAAAGTTCCGCCGTCTTGCTGCAAATAGAGCTTCACACCTTCAAAATCCGGGATCATCAAATCAAACCGTTCATCATCATTGAGGTCTTGAGCAAACCCAGCGCGTGAAAATCGTAAATCTGTTCCCTGACGAAAAATAGAGCGTACCTCCTGAATCTGCACAAAACTATTCGTGTCATGGGTATAAGCACTGACCCCATTCTCTGTCAGAATTAAAAGTTTTTCCTGTTCGCCATCAGGCATTTCCCCATGAGCGTAGAAGATTGCATTTTTGGGAACGTCAACTTTATGGCCTGTTCCAGAACTCTTCGCAGTCAACGAAGTATCACCAATCAGAAACATTGTATGGCGTCCCTCATCAGAGCGCGTTCGAACGATCAAATCATCCTTATTTTCATTCATTACCCGGAGCGTTCCAGGTGACCCAATGACAGGATCACTAAAAGTAAGATTTTTTTTTAAAAATGAGAGTTTCGAGGAGTCCGTTTGAGACTGTATCGGGAGAGAAAAAATGACAATTGAAATGAATAATAACACACGATTTATGTACAACATCCGACCTCTCAAAATAAAAAACTGTATGACTATAGCAAATGTACCCTTCAAGTCAGTGTATTCTACCGTATATTATACTCGCTTCATCTCTAACATAAATCGCTATAGCCAGCATCAAACGATCAAGATTGCTCAATATTGCCGTCGTCAATCATTTCCATCACAATTTTAGCGAGGCCAACCTGACGCCGACGTTTTAAACGTTCACCAAAGAGAATAGCGCGCAGCAATTCCTCAGATTCTTCGCGTTGATAATTGACAATCACATAGTCATATTCAGCCCAATGTGACATTTCCGCGTCAGCCTTTGCCATCCGGGTTTGCACAACGGATTCCGGGTCCTGCGCACGGGCACGCAACCGACGTTCCAGCTCTACGCGTGAAGGTGGTAAAATAAATACTTTAACCACATCCTCACCGGCAACTTCATCAAGCTGCTGAGCCCCCTGCCAATCAATATCAAAAAGGACATCACGCCCGCTGCGTAAAACATCTTCAACTAAATTGCGAGGCGTTCCATAGAAATTACCAAAAACATTAGCCCACTCAAGAAATTCACCCCCGTCCCGCATACGGATGAACTCTTCTTCTGATACGAAGAAATAATCTTCACCATGAACCTCGCCCGGTCGACGCGGTCTTGTGGTTGCAGAAATGGATAACACCATTTCCCCGTCTTTTTTCAGGAGACGATCGGCAAGTGTTGTCTTTCCTGCGCCCGACGGGCTAGACAGGATAAACATCAACCCTCTTCTTGCTACTTTCAGATCACCACCAAGCATAAACTATCATATCCTATTCCACATTCTGAATTTGTTCACGCATCTGATCGATCACAGTCTTCAGTTCTAGTCCGGTCTTTTTCAAATCAATATCTGCTGCCTTTGAACACAATGTGTTGGCTTCGCGATTAAATTCTTGCACCAAAAAATCAAACTTACGACCAACGGGGCCTTCTTGCATCATCAACTCACCGGCCGCCTCAAGGTGAGCATCCAACCGGTCCAATTCCTCACAGACATCGGCTTTGACCGCCATCACAGCAACTTCCTGCGCCAGCCTTTCTTCACTTATAGTCACATCACTTGCGAGATCATTTATCTGTGTCAGAATTTTTTCTCGCAGCTGAGTTGTAATACCTTGTGCTTGTTTACGAGCTTGATTTGCAAGAGTTCCAATTGTGTCCAACTGACCGGTAAGCACACCCACAAGCGACTGCCCTTCTGCGCTGCGTGCAGCACTAAGGTTTGAAAGCGCAGTTTCAAAACTACTTTCAAGAGCACTCACTAACGCCTTGCGCTCATCGTCACCAAAATCATTATCACGAGCTTCAATAACACCTTTGATAGAAAGAATACCTTCGGGAGAGGGCGAGGTCATCGTTACTCCCGATTTTTGTGTTTGCTCAATCATCGCCATCACATCGCTCAGCGCTTCTTGATTTAGCTGTAAACGTGACCCACCCGCATCTTGGCGTAATGCGAGATTAATGTTCACAGACCCTCTGGAAAGAACGATCCCCGTCTTCTTACGCAGCGCAATTTCCAGATCATCAAACCCATGTGGCAAGCGGTAACGCACTTCTAACCCACGCCCATTTACACTGCGTAATTCCCATGTCCACTGATGCTCGTTATAAGCTGAATCAAACCGAGCAAAGCCGGTCATGGAATTGAGAGTGGGGACGGATCCGGCCATAATTTTCTCGATTTTTATATCTTATCGACGTTGTCGCTCGATTTGACGCCATTGCGCAACATTACGATTATGTTCGCGCAATGTTTTAGCAAATGCATGTCCGCCCGATCCATCTGCAACAAAAAATAAATCTTCAGAATCTGGAGGATTCAGTACTGCCTCAATCGAAGCTCTACCAGGATTACAGATTGGTGTCGGCGGCAAACCATCAATGATGTAAGTATTGTAGGGCGTTTCACCGCGAAGTTCGCTTTCGCGCAACCCCCTACCCAATGGCTCTCCAGCCGTTAGGCCATATATAATAGTCGGATCTGATTGCAGACGCATTCTCTTACGTAATCGGTTAACAAACACAGCTGCAATACGTCCACGCTCCCCGGCAACGCCTGTTTCTTTTTCAACAATTGAGGCAAGAATGATGGCTTCACGTTGATCACTGATCGGCAAATCAACCTTGCGATCTCCCCACAGCTCATCAAGAATTTTTTGCTGAGCAATTTCCATCCTCTGGACCAGAGCATCGCGCGTCTCCCCACGAGAGAATCCATAAGTTTCCGGTAATAAGGCACCTTCTCGCGGCTCAATGGAAACATCACCCCTCAAAACCTCATCAGCTGAGATGATCTCCAGGATCTGTTTTGTAGTCCTTCCCTCTGGGACTGTGACGAAATGTAAAATCGAACTACCATCCACAAGAATATCGATTACCTGCACAACATTCACACCCGGCGCAAACCTGTATTCACCGGCTTTCAGGGAACTTTGAGCTTGCCGCCACCGAACTGCTGCATTGAAGAGCCCAGCGTGGCCAATAACATTCTCTTCCACGAGAGTGTCGGCTATCTGGGTCACGGAAGAGCCGGGTTTTAGTAACACCACATGTTCCTCGGTGAGCGGGCCTGCTCTGTGTATTTCCTTATAGGCGAGATAACCGCCAGCACCCAGCGCCACAGCTGATAAGAGCAGCAACCCCAAAAAGAAAAATATCAGGCCTTTTACAACCCCGCCCCGCTGACTCGAAGCCTGATTTAAGATATCCTCGTTCATACAATTCCTTACGCCCAACTCATCGCTTGCACAGTATATCTCTGATATTGGCTAATCTGCTATCACCAGCTTTTATCTGAGGCCGCCTAATATCTGAGGCCGCCTAATATCTGAGGCCGCCTAATATCTGAGGCCGCCTAAAAGATAGATTATCGCGATTTTACTAGCCTGTCTCCCCGTTTATGTGCCTGTTTTGCAGGGTTTTTTAGATCTTTGTATCAAACATCAAACCACTCTATGCAGCTACTCGTTAATAGATAGCCTGAAAAACCCTTTTTTAAGTATCTTCCATATTATAAAGGTTTCACTGTGAGCATTGATAAAACTGTCATAATTGGAGCAGGTCATGGCGGCGTTGCAACGGCGCTTGAGCTTCGAAAACGCGGCTTTGAAGGAGCGATCGATCTGCTTAATGCGGAACCTGGGTTGCCCTATGAGCGTCCGCCGCTCTCCAAAGCCTGGCTCATCAGTGATGATGATCACAAAGCAACTCTCGCAAATGAGCAGATGTTTTCATCTGTAGATATCAATTTCCATCCATCAACACGCGCCACATCGATTAATCGTCAGGAAAAATCCCTGACCACGGAGGGAGGGATAATATTCCCCTATGATGCATTGATCCTGGCTATGGGCGGCATTGCCAGGCCACTTCCCCTGCCCGGCATTGACGCTAAGAATGTCCACGCACTGAGATTTGCTGCAGATGCCGAAAAACTAAGATCTTCTTTTTCGGCTGGTGGCCATATAGGCATCATTGGTGCGGGATATATCGGTCTTGAAGTTGCTGCATCAGCACGCAAAATGGGGCTAGAGGTAACCGTTATCGAACTTGCAAGCCGCTGCATGATGCGCACTGCGAGTGAAGAAATTTCCGAATTTTATGAAAACTTTCATCGCAATCAGGGTGTGCGGTTTATCCATAATGTGGGCGTCAAAGAGGTCATTACTACTAATGACTTAGCTACAGGATTAAAGCTGGACAATGGTGATCAGCTGGATTGCGATCATGTGTTGCTCGCAGCTGGTGGGCTTCCAGATGATATCCTTGCCGTTACCGCCGACCTTGATAGCGAGAACGGAATTATAGTTGATGAGGATGCACGCACATCAGACCCAAGTATTTTTGCCATTGGTGACATTGCAAGACGCCCAACGCAATTTGCAAATACAAATATGCGCATTGAAAGTGTGCAAAATGCTCAAGAACAGGCCAAACTCGCCGCCGCTGCAATTGTCGGACAAGATCGCCCAAAACCAGAAGTCCCATGGTTCTGGTCTGACCAATATGATTTGAAACTACAAATCGCCGGGATTATCCGCGGTAGAGAAGAGCGTATTGTTCGAACCGAAGGCGAAAGCCGCTTTGCCGTATTCCATTACCAGGCAGAACAACTGACCGCCGTCGAGGCAGTAAACGCCCCTGTTTGCTATATGGCCGCACGCAAAGCCTTTGGTATGGGAAAAACAATCAACCGGGCAATGGCAGGTGATCCGAATGCTGATTTGCGCAAGGCAATTATGTAGAAAGACACAGAGTCAAGAGCACCTTGACACTTATTTCATTTTCATTCGTATACATGCGTTTTAAAAACGATATTCTTCCCGACATTCATCAAGTTCTTTCTCCGCTATTTTTAAAAACAAATATGTGGAATATAATCACCCATGCCCGCCTACCTATCTTGCATACGCTCCCTCCTCTCATTCAAAGAATAAATGTTGCATCGACCGATTGAGGTGCCGTCATTAAAGGAAAGTTACTTCTGTATGAGAGTTAAGTGGAGCCTGACACGAAACCCAAGGATGAACACTCATCAGAAAGCAACATTAAAAATCGAAATTTAAATTCCTGTTCAAAAAAATGCGGCGTGAAATCGCTCGAGGCGTTACTTGGATTGTTGCCGTAGGCGGAATTATTTACAAGAAGAAGGCCTAATGCTGTGAATACAAAAAATATCAATAAAAGTTTCCAAAACAAGCGCATATCTTCTTGTCAAAGAAAACATTTTTATGGCTAACATGGCATGAACCAAGGAAATCAAATATTTCGACACAAAATGAAAACCTGACCAGCCTCATTTACGATCTATGTATGTCTGAGATATGAAGTAAATTTTTCTTACTTACAAACCACCGTCGAACGGCACTTCTAGAGTAACCCCTATACCAGTTGAAAAATCGTAAACACAATTCCCGAATATAGCGCCAATATGGTTACGGCACGCACGCCTGCAATAATGATACGTGGACGGATCTGCTCATAGCCAGTTTCGTGGGCAATACTGGCGACGGCTGTAGCGATTTCAAGGGTTACTTCCTGATGGGAAGTTCCTGCCACTTGCAACCAGAATTTCGTCTTGGGTTTGTTGGTTTCCTCAGCAATCTCGTTCAACGCCTGATCAAACACTGTCGCTGAAACATAGTGCGATATCGCTTCTTTTGGTCTCCAACCATGCTCTCGCAAATGACTGATTATCACCGTCGCAGATGGCCATAGCCGGATAATATCACGGATCAAAAACAGACCAAGCATAATACCGGCGGCAATAGCAAAATGACCCGCTGTAATCCAGCCGAGCTCATAAGTGATAAAAATTACCGCAATAATAATAAATTTGAACAATGCATTGGTGAGTAACTGCTGGAGGTTGGTACGAACAATTGTCTGAACCTCACGGTCCAGTTTTTGACGCGCCAAAGCGCTAGCCTCTTCTATGGCAGTACTCTTTCGTTTTTCGACATTCTCAGCAAGCATTTTTCGGCCAGCGGAAACCCCGGCGCCCACGACAGACGCAGCGATGAGTGCAATACGGATGATTGGTGATTCTCCTTACAAAATGGTCATATTTGTTGTTAGATTATATATTGGAACCATGAGGGCCTGATAAAACCCCGCGTATAGTAGTATCAACGCAAAAACAGGGGCCACAATAACATAAATCAGGCAATTGCCGTGAAAATATCGCCGAATTGTTTCCCTTTCGACCAGATACCGTCATAATAGAGGGTAATAGATATTGTTAGCGCGCCGCAACAACCGAAGAGGTAAAACCTGAAAATCAGGACCGAAGGGGTATATCTGATCCATGATCCGGATGTCGCTGCGGCTATAATAAACAATTCATGGCCACCAATTTAAAGGGCCTTCAAATCAAGGCCCAAGGGGAGAGAGTAACCATGTCATCCGCACCATTTCCACCAAGCCACAATAATAGCGATGCCAGCTCAGCCAAAACCCGCAACCGAGCGTTTATAGCTGCGGGGCTTCTCACAGCTTTTGCTGTTGGCCTGCTGATTGGCCGACTTATTTTGCCAAGCGGTGATAATGCGGCTCCGATCTCGGAAATCACCGCCGGATCCCAATATGATCCCAATGCAAGTGCCCGGGGAAGCGACACCCAAGCTCATATATTTCAAG
>CAZGVP010000076.1:0-10553 GCA_964529135.1 uncultured Caulobacterales bacterium
CCCACAACACCGGTGTCCGCATTTGGAGAAATCTCCTTTATTGCCGGGTTAGCCGTGTTCGGCGCCCTGGAAAGCCTCTGCTCAATAACAGCAAAAGACACAACGCCCAATATTTCTCTCAAATGGCCAAATGATATATTAATCAATGGTGCTAAAACGTGTGGTATCATCCTTGAACTGATTAATACAAAAGAAAACCCCGCCCTTTGTATCGGAATTGGAGTGAATATTGTCTCCAAACCTACAGATGTTGCGTACCCAACCACATGTTTGCAAGATTATGGATTTACACCGGATATAAAAACACTCGCAAATACTATTGATGAGCATTTTCATCTCTGGATAAAAATGTGGCACGAGCGTGGTTTTGAACCTGTACGCAATGTCTGGTGTGAACATGCTGCTGGCATAGGTGAGAAAATCACCATTAGGCTAACCGAAAAAACTTTAACCGGCACTTTCGAAACAATCGACGATAAAGGGCGATTGATTTTACGAGCCGAACAAAAAAACTTTACGATTTCGGCTGGTGACGTATTTTTTTCTGGATAAGAAAAATTCTCAACTCTCACTAAATCGCAAAGAAACCAACACTGTATTTATCAAACCATACTACCGTTCGTACACAGATACGCCGTTGACAAACACCTGGACAGGGCGCGACTTTGTAGCGAAAGGGGCTCCATTTAAAATAACAATGTCAGCATCCTTGCCTTTAGTGATGCTACCTACGCGTTCATCAATACCCAGAATTTGTGCTGGAGATAGTGTGATCGCCTTCAATGCCTCTTGTTCCGGCAGACCATACCCCATAGCAATTGCCGCTTCGATAAGTAGATGCTTGCCGGTAATAGGCCCGGCGAGACTGCCGAAATCTTCACTATAACTGGCAATCGCAATCGGAACACCAGCCTCAACCAGTAATGCAGCATTGCGCTCATCAATAATCGGGAAATCGTCCGGATCTGGCACCTCGCCACCGGTCGGATATGGCGCAGAAGTGAGACCAAGAATAACTGGCACGCGCTTAGCAGCCAGTTCATTACGCATCACAAGGGCCGCGGTTCCTCCTTCGAGAATAAGCGGGAGATCAAACTCCTCCGCAACGCGTAACGCAGAGCGTAAATGTGATGGGGCTGTCGCTTCTATTCTCGCCGGCATGTTCCCATTCAATACGTTAGCCAGTACTTCCATACCGAGATTACGCGGTGGCGCATTTTTACCCTTACCTGGCTTACTCGCATACTCTCCAGCTTTCACCAAAGTTTCGCGCAAAGAAGCCACCAACGCGGATAAGGTTGCTGGCGATTGCTGTTTTTCACGAAACGTCCGTGTAGGACGCGATGACATATTGATCGACATTCCTGCGGGTTCGCGTAAAATTGCACTATTCACATCAGGGCTTGCAGTTTTAACAATCATTCCCTGCCCATCAATCACGGTCGCGCCACCGAGGCGAATGTATTGCGTCGTCACTCCACCAGATAATAATTCAGTCGCGCGAAACGGGCCTGTATCTTCAACCGTATCAAGCATCCTAGGTGCGAAGGCATGGATCGCCTGGCGCTGAGGGTTCACCGGTGCAACAGTTTCACTAAGATTACTCGAAGATATCCCGTAATGCGTTGCCGCATCGATAATCCCCGGAATAACATGCTTACCTGCAGCATCGATTATTTTTGCTTTTGATGGCACCTTAACCCGCTCTGCAACACCCACATTGCGGATACGGCCATTTTCAATAATCACTACACCGTTTTCAATAGTCGTGCCCGTACCGGTGTGAACTGTAGCGCCAGTGATCGCCACTAAGGGTGACGATGTATCATTAGCTGGCAAGGATGCCCACTTGTCAGGATCAAGAGGGTTGGTCCAGTTTGTTCGACGCGGATCTGTGGCGTCTGGTACAGCAGGCAAATCTCGCGATTGATCATAAGCCAGAACCCCACCCACATAGACTTGTTCAGTTAAAGTAGACATTTCGAACCAAGGGCCATCCAGCACAAGGAAATCTGCATCCTTCCCGACTTCAAGCGACCCCACACGCTCTTCCACATGAGCAAGGATCGCCGCATTACAGGTCAAACCTTTAAGAGCTGCCTCTTCGTCCATCCCATAACGCACAGCCAGGCCACCAGTATGACGAAACCATTTTGCACTCGCCGCAGGGTCATCAGTATGGAATACAAATCGTATACCTGCTCTTGCCATTTTACCTGGTGCCTCTAGCACTTCATCGCGAAACCCAAATTTTGTAAACAGCGGGACCCCGACAACCGGCAAACCGGCTGCCACAATATCGTCTATGACTTTATAAGCGAACGTCGCATGATGAAGCTGTAGATCAAGGCCAAATTCACGGGCAAGACTAATCGCGCCACGAATTTGATTGGGCGTGTGTAAATGCGCACGAATTTCTTCATCGCCACTCAGCGCCCGTGCGAGCGTTTCAAGCTTTAAATCACGTGGCGGCGCAGCGTTTTTTTTGCCACCCTTCTCCCAAGCTGCACGCTTTTGCATATATTCACGAGTCTGGATAAGGAGCCCACGCGCTTCACTGAACACTGCAGGATCAGTCTTTGGCCCCCCTGGGGCGCTGGCACTATCGAGGGCAAATTTTAATCCACCCTGCTCACGTAAAATTCGAGCATCAAAATCTGACCCAAAAGTTTTTACAATCGCCCATTCGCCCGACATCACCTCGCCTGAACCTGTACCCGTAGCAACAGTTGTAATCCCGGCACGCAACGCTCGCTCCCAGCTATCATGGTCCGGCGAAAGAGCATCGATCACACGGTTTTGCGGTTGAAAGGCGGTTGGAAATTCATTAAGATTTTTAAGATCGGTACCAATATGAATATGATTATCGATCATGCCCGGTATAATAAACTTCCCATTTACGTCTATACGTGTTGTATTAGCAGGAACATTAACACCCTCCCCCACAGCAATGATTTTTCCATCAGCAATAATCAATGTGCCTCTTTCATAAACTTCACCATTGGCTGTATGGATCTTCGCGCCGACAAAAGCCGTTGACGATTGTGCGAAAGCATCACGAGTAAAACCATCGTAAACACCCACCGTTCCAGCCAAAATCAATCCGGTTATGATTTTTGCTACAATGCCCATGATAGCCTCCAGAATTTCATCTCGATTTTTATTGTGAGTTAGATTCAATATAGCGGAGATTTGCATATTTTACCAGTAAGCGGGGCAACCGCCAGCTTTCAAATGGCTGAGTTTCAAAAAATTTTACATCATTTTCTTCAATTTACACCAGACAAGTTCAGTGCTTTGCCACTTCTGATTCTTCATAATCTGAAGACAATGCGTTATATGCTATATCCATGATAGTCGTGTATAATTTCCCACGAAAGTGTTGATCATAACGATCAACGGCATCATCAATGTCATCGCGAGAATAAAGACGTCCCCCTACAATCGCGAAATCCCAATTTTGTATCTTCGATAAATCATCACGCGGATCAGCCTTAAAAAGAAGCAAATCAGCATACGCTTCCTTCGCAATAACACCAATTTTCCCCGGCGCAATGTGTTTACCATTGATATGGGTCGCCGCTTTTAAAGCCACTTCGTCAGAACCAAACGCTTGCGATAATAATTCTAGTTGAAGATGCATGCTCTCGCCAGGAATCACGTAAGGCATTATTACATCTGTACCAACAAGCACATCAATACCTTCATTGTGTGCCTTACTGACAAAATCGAATGACTTAGGCATTGCATCAAGGTCTGTTTGAATTTCTGCCTCAGTTTCGGGATGCGACACAATTGAAGGCCAAGCGATTTCCCAAAAATTCGGTAGATGCTTAAAACCTTCAGTAGCCGGAAACCGCTCTGGAGCAGAAACTGTCAAGCGAGCAAAGACGTTAGCATTTGTTGGTAGGAATGCAATATTGTTTTTATTCATTACGTCAATCACATCAATCATATCAGTTGATGTCATATCAATGAGGTCCTGGCTCTTATAAGCCCATCCTTTTGGGGCGGCGTTCTTAAGGTAGGGAATACCTGTATAGTGTTGGCTTTCAAAATTCTTGATCTCATGAAATGACATGGCAGAGGGGGTATGACCTATTAGCGGCAAACCGAGAGCTTGAGCTTGAGCCGCGACGCCCCTGAATGCTTCTACAGAAAGATTTCCATAGATCTTGATACAATCGACACCTTGCTCATGATGAGCTGAAACTACACGCCTGCCAGCTACTTCATCTTTAACAGCTATTGCTCCTGGAACACTAACCGGGATGCCATCTAAAATACGCCCACACCGATACATTCTGGGTCCTACAAGGTTGCCTGTGTTCAACTTATTTACCAAGTCACTTAGGCTATCATCAAACTGACCTAAATCCCTTACAGTCGTTACCCCATACTTTAAGTAAAGAAGCGAGAATAATGCCTGATTACCAAATGCTAATTTCGGTGGAGTATGAACATGGGCATCAATCAAGCCAGGCATGGCAAAACAACCATCACACAATGACGTAGGCGTTATTGCTGTCGTAGGCTTTATATCTGCAATCATTCCAGCAGAAATAGTGATAGTTTGGCGCTCAAGAATCTCAATACCCGGGTTCCATATTGTAATATTCGAAAGCACCCAGCTTTTTTGTTCTGGAACCTCTATTTTAGGCGGTTGAATTAGGAAAAATACACAGATTATCATGATCGACAATGCACAGAGCAGAGCAAGCGAGACAAAAACAATACGTTTAATAAACCGAATAACATCCATAGCTTATGCATACACATATTTATGATTGCGTCCATTATGTGCCCCTAACATCATTTGCACTCTCCCCCCGGAACAGGCTATTGTGATCTCTAATCTCAGGGCTATAGCCCACCAGCCCATAAAATATACGCCTATCTATTTTACGAAAGTCCCGCCCATGCTGCTTGCCATTGATGTCGGCAATACCAATTCTGTTTTTGCCCTCTATCAAGATAACGTGCCTATTGCCCAATGGCGCACATCAACCTCATCCCAGCGTACGGCCGATGAATATGCCGTTTGGCTGTCGCAACTGATGGCGTTGGGGGGCTTTGCTATAGCGAGTGTCGATGCGTGCATAATATCTACCGTTGTCCCACAATCATTGTTTCATATTCGCAATCTTGCACGACGTCATATGGGGATAGAACCTTTTGTGGTGACCTCTGAGACAGTACCGGGCATTGAAGTTCGCATTTCAAAACCATCAGAGGCAGGGGCAGATCGTCTAGTCAATGCTGTCGGCGCCTACACAATGTATGGTGGGCCCTTGATCGTTATTGATAGTGGCACTGCCACAAATTTTGATATTATTGCTTCAGATGGGGCGTTTGAAGGGGGTATCATTGCACCTGGGATCAACCTCTCCATGCAAGCATTACACAATGCAGCAGCTCTCCTCCCGCGCATTGCAATCGAACGCCCTGATCAGGTCATCGGGAAAGACACTGTGGGTGCAATGAAGACGGGTATTTTCTGGGGTTATGTTGACCTGATTGATGGTTTGACACGCCGCGTTATTAAGGAATACGGGCAACCGATGAAAGTCATCGCCACTGGCGGCGTTTCCTCCCTCTTTGAAGGTGCCCTCTCCACGGTTGATCATTTTGATAATGATCTCACTATTCGGGGCCTTCTTGAAATCTATAACCGGGCTAACCCCGCAGGCGGCACCATTTAATGAATAAAAAAGACGAGTTAGTATTCCTGCCACTGGGTGGGTCCGGTGAAATCGGTATGAATCTGAACCTTTACGGGTTTGGACCTGAACATGCTCGAAAGTGGTTGATCATTGATTGCGGTGTGATGTTTGGTGATTTACGCACGCCCGGTATCGACATTGTTTGCCCCGATATCAGTTATATTCATGAGTATAAAGATGATATTGTCGGCATGGTGCTCACCCATGGTCATGAAGATCATATTGGTGCGGTTGCGCTGATTGCGCCGTTGCTTGATTGTCCAGTTTACGCCACACCATTCACCGCTGCCTTGTTACAACGCAAGTATAAGGAACGTGACGAAGACATCAGCGTTTTGACCATCCTCAAAATGGGTGCAACTTTCACGCTCGGGCCCTTCGATCTGGAACTTGTCACTCTAACCCATTCGATCCCAGAACCAAGCGGCGTTATCATCACAACACCACTGGGCACTGTACTCCACACCGGAGATTGGAAGATCGACCCCACCCCTTCCCTTGGTCCAGAAGTTGACAAAAACCGCCTGCAAAAGCTGGGTGATGCTGGCTTGATGGCAATGATTTGCGATTCCACCAATGTATTTTCAAAAGGTGAGTCCGGATCCGAAACCATGGTCCGAGACAAGCTCAAAACCGTTATCGCTCGCCAGAAGGGTCGTGTTGCAGTAACTACATTCGCCTCCAATGTTTCAAGAGTCGTATCCATATGCCAAGCTGCCAAAGCTGTTGATCGGTCAGTGTGCTTGCTGGGGCGCTCCATGTTACGCATCGCTGAAGCAGCGCGAGAAGCTGACATTCTGCCTGCCGGGCTGGTTTTTGTTTCCCCCGAAGAAGCCGGCTTTATTCCCAAGCAACACATCCTCTATCTATGTACCGGCAGTCAGGGTGAAGCACGCGCAGCCCTTGGACGTATTGCAAATGATAACCACCGCGACCTTGTATTGAGTGAAGGAGATACAGTTATCTTTTCTTCAAAAATCATCCCCGGCAATGAGCGCGATATCTATAATCTTCAAAACCAGTTGGTAGATATGGGCGTTCATATCATTACTGAAAAAGATGAGGATATTCATGTTTCGGGTCACCCATGCCGTGATGAATTAGCGACAATGTATGGCTGGGCAAAACCAGAACTTGCTATCCCCGTTCACGGCGAGGCACGCCATCTTGAAGAACATGCAAAATTTGCCAAAACTCTAGGGACAAAAAAATCAATTGCCCCGCGA
The DNA here is from genome assembly GCA_964529135.1 of uncultured Caulobacterales bacterium. Lineage (GTDB taxonomy): Bacteria > Pseudomonadota > Alphaproteobacteria > Caulobacterales > Parvularculaceae > CALLPQ01. The sequence goes on from CAZGVP010000076.1 coordinate 6,950, forward strand.
AATGGCGACCTAATCCGCCTTGCACCTGGTCCAGCGAAAATCATCGATGAAGTCCCCTCCGGCAGAATGATCCTCGATGGTGATCACCTTATGCCACTAGAAGCCACACCTATCCGCGAAAGACGCAAGCTCAGTTGGGCTGGCATTTGCTCAGTGTCACTTGTGTTTCATAAAAACTCGACCCTCGTAGATAAACCGCAAGTTTCACTATTTGGCACATTGAAGCAGGGTGAGGATGATATTGATGTGTCTGATGAAATTTCTGAAGAAATTACCGAAATGGTCCGTGATCTTGCTCCGAAAAGCCGCCTTGACGATAATGCAGTACGTATAGCGTCCAAGCGTGCTGTAAGAGATGTCCTGACTGATATGTGGGGCAAACGCCCTGTTATCACGATTCATATTCATAGGATGAAAACATGAACCCCGTTGGTGCCCTGATTATTTTTATTCTGGTTTGGTGGATTACCTTCTTCGCCGTACTGCCCTGGGGCATACGAGGGCGCTGGGAATCTGAAGATGACGGCATCAAAGGCGCAGAACCCGGCGCACCCACCGCGCCGGAACTAAAAAAGAAAATCAAGCAAACTACTGTGATAGCTTTGGGTTTGTGGATCCTTACTATCTTGATTATTCTAAGCGGCATCATCAGTACACCAGAATAATCTCACCTTATTTGTATTTTTTTAAAAAATTCATGCTATTCAGGTGAATATTCTTTTTGTCTGCCTTGTTATTTTAACTAACACATATTAACTATTGAAAGTCGGGGGTTTTTGTCAGAACGCCCCTACAATCCAAAGCACTAAACCCTACCCTTGGCTCTTTTTTGAACAGTATCAACAACTTTCAAAAACACAGCCAGGATATGATGTGAGATACAGATACACTCAAAATCTGTCTTTCATTGCGAGGTGATAGTGCGGCCAAAGGACAAAAATATAAAGCTGTACACGATCTAAATGAGATGAGACTAACCCATGACTGGTGACCTGAACGAACACAACGAAGACACACATAAAAGCAATCCTGCTGTAGCTGTTCCTCCTGACCCTAATGTTCGATCCAGTGACGCTGAAGCTCATGACGTCCACTTTGCAGAAGATCAGACACTCGACACAGCTTTTGTTGATGCCGTTCTATCTACCTTGGCAAACATCGATGCCATTGGGGCCAAAAGCCTTTATGAACGCTTACACCCTGCCGATCGGGCCGACCTTCTCGAACTTTTAAGTGAAGAACAACGTCTTAAGTTAATTTCCCTTCTGGAAGGCGAGATCGATGCAGAGACCCTAGCTGAACTTGAAGAAGACGTTGCTGCTGATGTTGTTGAAGCTATCCCATCAGAAGTCATTGCAGAAGCTGTAGCGGAACTCGATACCGATGATGCGGTTCAGGTGCTCGAAGAGGTCGACGAAGTCAAACGTGCAGAAATTTTGGCGGAGGTCCCTGTTGCGGATCGTCTGGCCGTACGCGCTGCCCTTGATTATGAGGATGACAGCGCTGGCCGAATGATGCAGCGCGGCGTATTTGCGGCACCTGCTTATTGGACAGTCAACCAGGTGATTAACCGCCTGAGAGAAGAAGATGGTCTACCAGAGCAATTTTATGAGGTCTTCATTATCGATCCGGCTTTCAGACCAGTGGGGTTGCTCCCCCTCTCTGCACTTTTGAAATCCGGGCGCGACACAGTTATTGAAACTATCATGCAAAAAGATCGGGTTCGTCGGATTCCGGTAACGATGGATCAGGAAGAGGTTGCCTACCTTTTTGAACAATATAACCTTATCTCTGCCCCTGTAGTCGATGAAAACGAACGACTAATTGGTATGATCACTGTGGATGATGTCATGGAGATTATCCATGAAGAAACCCATGAAGATATGTTGGCACTTGCTGGTGTCGAGGGAGATTCCGGCCTATCTGACACCGTATTGGAAACCGTCCGCTCTCGGATTTCATGGCTCGGTATCAATCTTTTCACAGCGATACTCGCTTCACTGGTAATCTGGCCGTTCAGCGATACCATTGCAGCGTTTGTGCCTCTGGCTGTTTTAATGCCAATTGTCGCCAGTATGGGCGGAAATGCTGGTACGCAAACGCTCACTGTCGCGGTACGCTCCCTGGCAACCAAGGACATTACCCCCTCTAATGCTGCCCGTATCATCTGGCGCGAAGCCTTGGTTGGCATGCTAAATGGTATTGTGTTCGCGATAATAATGGGCGTACTTGCTGGCCTTTGGTATTTTTTCAGTATCGAGAAGACTATCGGCACTGGCCTTCTCCTTGGTATGGTTGTCGCAGGCGCGATGATAATCAATCTCATAGCAGCAGGTCTGGCTGGAATTTTAATTCCAATCGGATTACAGCGAGCCGGGTATGACCCTGCAGTGTCATCAGCAGTGTTTGTCACCACTGTTACAGATATTCTCGGGTTTTTTGTATTCTTGGGACTAGCAACAATTGTTCTGGCAACCGTAATCTAATCCAACGAAGGTAAATGCCTTGTTAATCGCCCAGAGCAGATAAATAGAGGTCTAGAAGCGCCTCTTGCTCCTGACGCTCCGCACGGTCCATCTTCCGTAAACGAATGATTGCACGCAGTGTCTTCACGTCGTAGCCTTCACCTTTGGCTTCAAGGAAAACTTCCTTAATATCATTCATGATATTGGCCTTTTCTTCCTCGAGGTTTTCCACACGTTCAATAAAAGAACGTAAGCGCTCTGCAGCAACTGTGCTCGCACCCTCGGCAATATCAACTGATCCGTCAGCCATCCACAGAACTCCATCATTAAAAATATCGGATCAACAGGGATAAAGCGCGAGGCCAAGCTCGCAACAGGAAAATATCGGTTGGGGAAAACAAGCTACTCTAATGTGCAAGACAGGTAAGCCACCCTGCCCTTATACACCGCTCTCCTCCACTGAAGGCGTTACGTCACTGGGTATTTTAGACGTAGCCCTGACCAGAAGCAAAATACCTCCAACCGTCAATACGAGGGCAACTATGTGGGCGATGCCAAAAGGCTCCCCAAGTACGCATATGGCTACCACAGCGGTGGCCACAGGCCCAACACCACCAGCTGCGCTGCTTAGCCCTGGACCAATACGATTGATAGCTTCAGCCACCATAAAGCTTGGCAAAACAGTGCAAAAAACCGTCATAAAAAACGTCAAGCCAAGAGTAGTCTGACTCAATGCTGGCAGTTGCATAACTGAGGCCTGGATAAGAAAATGTATTAACACAGCACAACAAGCCGATGACAAAGCAATAGAAGTAAATAAAGGTGAGCCAATCCTTGTGACGATCGGTTTGATCGCTATCACGTAGCCAGCAAAAAGCGCTGCTGCCGTAAACACCAACAATGCTCCCAGACTAGTATTTGCGCCTTGCATCTGTAATTCACCGCCAAACAGGATGGCAATCCCGGCATAGGAAAGCCCAAGCGCTAAACCATGTCGCCATGTGAGCCGGTCCCCCAAAAATAACCATGCAAGCAATGCAGTTATTGTCGGGTAAACAAACATTATCAGGCGCTCAAGCTGGGCAGATATATACAACAACCCAGTAAAATCTAGCCAGGAACAGATGTAATACCCAAGG
>CAZGVP010000077.1:0-10483 GCA_964529135.1 uncultured Caulobacterales bacterium
CTCATATAAAGAAAGATACCCGAACGGACCTTCCAAAACATCATGCGGCCCCGGCAAACCAGAGGCAGCCATATCACAAGCAAGAATTGCTCCGCGTGCAGCATTACCTATCTGAACAGGGAGTGCGGGTTTTCCTTCCACATGAGCCTGCATGGTGCCGGAACAATGAGCAAGCGCATAACCAAGAGCATTCATTGCCGTCTCAAGATCAAATTGCCGCAAGCGCGCAATGCCAAGAGTTGCTCCAAAAATTCCTGCGGTGGCCGGGCGAAAAAATCGAATCGGTGAATTAACTGCAACTCCTAAGCCAGCCGCCACATCAATTGCAACTATAATAGCAGCAATCAGGTCCACTCCCGTAACATTGTTTTGCTGTTCCGTTTCCGCCATCAACGCCGCAAAGATCGTTGCCATTGGGTGCACAACAGCTGGCTCATGCACACAATCATATTCCTGGCAATGAATTTGAAAACCATTTACAAAGGCCACTGACGATGCTGGTAAAATCGTGCCACTGCCCCAAACATGAGCACCATTATTTTGCCCAGCATCTCCCCAATTTTTTGCCGCATTTATTACGTTCTCTGCCAAGGCAGCTTTTGATCCGGCAACGCCAACACCAATGCTATCTAATATAAAGGTTTTTGCATCATTAATGGCTGTTTGTGGGAATGCAGCATATGACGTCTCCAACGCATGCCGTGCAAATCGTTCTGTTGCATTTTGGTGTTTCATCATCACAGCTTCACCCCTGCACGTAGCTTTTGATAAAAATCTCTGACGTTTGCACCTTCATTTGGCAAATCAAGTATAGCATCCACGAGCGCATTAGCTGCTTTGCCCTTCACACCGCCTGCCGCCATCAGCATCAAAGCCTTTGATATAATCTGGTCATCGGTAACCGGGTTTTCCGGGTCGCCAAGAGCATCAACCTGTTCCCAACTTGCGCGTGTTGCGTTCTTGAATTGAATAATAATTTCAGCGCCAAATTGCGCTGGATATCTGGCACTTATAGTACCAGCTTCTTCAACTAATATTTTTGATCGCAGCTTTGAAATAGTTGAATCCTGGAGAGCTTCCCCTTCAAAATCCTCAAGACTTGGCGCACCTCTCAATAAAGCTATTGCAACGGAATGCTGAAGTGAAAACTTAGCGCTTAAACTAGTATCAGGATTGGGTTTATCACAAAACACAAGAGCATCACGATATGTGCGTATGGTTATGGTATCGATTTCATCAGCATTCTTGATCTGTTCACGCAATGCCAATGCAGCATCAATTGCCGGATGCGCATGTCGACAAGCGGGCCATGGCTTAAAGCTTACATCATGGATTGTCCACGGTGCATCATCCTCAAAGTCAACCACACCTTGTGCATTTGCATCTCCGCAGGTTGCGGCAAAAAAACCTTGTTCACCTTCCAGAATCGTTTGTGGACCAACAAAATCATTATTTGCTAATTGAGCCGCCAATAAACCCGCATGGGCAGCACGCGCAGTATGCAACTGCTTAGCTTGAGAAGAAGATTCATGGCGCGTTTGCCAAAAACCACTGGCTTGTGTCCCGGCAAGCCCTAAAGCTGATACTAATTGCTCTTTATTAAGATCAAACAGGCTTGCAACAGCCGCGGCGGCACCAAAAGGTCCACATGTACCTGTATTGTGCCAATATTGATAATGTGTCGAACCAAGCGCGCGGCCGAGACGGATCACAGCTTCATAACCACGCACAACCGCATCCAGAAAAGTGTGTGAGGAAGTATCAGAAAAACTTGCTGCCACTAATGTCGCCGGGATAATCACAGGGCCTGGATGCAAAAGAGCCCTCTTGTCCACATCATCCATTTCGAGCACATTGCCCAATGATCCAAGATAGAGAACTGACCCGTCAGCCCCCTCCGGATCAATCGACTTATACATACGCGGTGCAGCATCCCCTTGCGCGCCAGCAACGGCGCACCCGACCCAATCCAATACATGAAATGCCGCTCTGGCTCTGGATTTTGGGTCAACAGGGCGCATAAGCCGCTGACTAAGAATTTGCGTGACTGTAAGGGCTTTTAAGGGCATATTTGGACTTTGTCCGGACATTTAAATCATGTAGCATGGAACCAACCAGACGCAAACAGGAACCTAAGGAAACAGAGCAAAAATGCTAAAATTTTCTCCGGAAAAAGCACTAGTGTGGCTGCGCGAGCAACTACCCGGCCCGACTCGTATTTACACCCCTGGTTGCTCTGGCGAGGCCTTGATTTTTACAAAAACTTTTAAAGAAAACCCGGCATTAGCCAAAGAGCTAACTTTTCTAGGCATATGGATTCCTGGCATCAATCGAGTTGATTATGCAAGCTTACACCCGACTGCAAAATCAGAGCTGATTTTTCTGTCTTCCGATTTTCGGGAGAGCTTTGTTAGTGGCCATGCACACTTTCGCCCCTTATCTTATACGCAAGCTTGGCCATGGTTAGAAAATACGCCCCTTGATGCCGCAATCATTCAAGTCGGGTCGCCAGATAAAGACGGGCTATGTTCCCTTGGGGTTAGCGCGGATTTCACTCCTGCAATCATGCATCGCCCTAACATAATAAAAATTGCCCATATCAACCCGACAATGCCAACGCCTCAACATAGCCCTAAGATCTCATTGAATAGTTTTGATGCTATAGTAGAAGAACCAGCACCTCTCCTGACATATCCTATGCCGAAACTCTCACCCGTATTTGACAATATCGCAACTAATATTGCTCAACTGATTAATGATGGTGATACATTGCAGTTCGGTTTGGGCAATGTGCAATACTCCATATTTCGAGCCCTGCATTCCAAAAAAAACCTTAGAATTCATTCCGGCATGATTGCAGACCCGGTAATGGAAGCAATAACAGCAGGCATACTCGATGAGCGGGAAGATGCAATAACAACTGGCGTAGCTTTGGGATCAGAGAAGTTCTATGATTTTGTTGCAAGGCAGTCGCATATTCAATTTGCACCCGTTCAACACACACACATTCTCAACACCTTAAATAAAATTCCCAATTTTACAGCGATTAATTCCGTTATTGAAGTTGACCTTTTCGGTCAAGCTAATGCCGAATATATCAATGGTATGCAGATTTCCGGTACAGGCGGCCTTGTGGATTTTCTACGCGGTGCCGCTAGCGCACCGAACGGTAAACCAATTCTTGCACTCGCTTCCACCGCGAAAAATGGGACAATCTCTCGCATTGTGCCGAAGCTAAAGACGCCAACAGTTTCAATTAATCGCGCGGATACTGGCTTCATAGTAACTGAACATGGTATCGCAGACGTTCGCGGACTTTCCGTTCAAGCACGGGCGGAAAAAATCATCAATATCGCCAACCCAGATCATCGAACACTACTACAACGCGCTTGGGCAGATATGCGCGAGGGACTCTAGCATTATGGACATGGCACCGCGATATCATCAGCTTGCAAACTTGTTACGCCGCGACATTGAGGCTGGACACTATGCAATCGGCTCACTCCTGCCGACGGAACATGAATTGTGTGAAACTCATACTATTTCGCGACATACAGCGCGGGCGGCACTCCAACTGCTGGAAGAAGACGGCTTGATAGAAAGACGTCGAGGCGCAGGAACACGTGTCATTTCAGCAGGAACGCCACCAGCCTTTGTACAACCCCTTGGAGGTCTCGATGAACTTCTTCAATATGCACGCGATACCCGCTTTGAAATTCATAATACATCCCGGACTACAAAATTACCCGCAAATTTGCTGGAGGGAAAAATTACTCCCAAAAAATGGATTACACTAGAGGGTCTGCGGACTGCGAATAAACAAATAGTTGCCGCCGCAACTGTTTATGTGCGCGATAGTTTCGGCGACAAACCAGATGCATACACTAACCTTCCTTATGCAATCACAGAATATTTGCGAAAAACTCATGGTGTTAGTGTTGGCTCTATCAATCAATCAATTCATGCAAACCTGCTGCATGAGAAAGATGCAAAATTATTAGGAACTCCTCCCAAAATACCAATTCTGAAAACAATTCGCCGTTACTTTGATACGACAAATCGTGCATTAGTGATTTCAGTCAATCGTCACCCAGCAGACGGGTTCTCTTACGAAATGACATACAAACGCGGGTAATCTAGATTATACCTGTTTCGCGTAAGGTTGTGATTTCCTCGTTCGAATACCCCAAACCCTGAAGTAAAATATCTGCATGTTCGCCTACGCGTGGCGGTATGGTGTCTAATCGTGCCGGTTGTTCCTGAAATTTCAAGGGTGTACCGACCACCTCATTTTTGTCCCCATCATAGAAAAGCATATCGCGATCATGGGTATTGCTATCATCAAATGCTTCTTTGAGGTTATTAACCGGGGCATAAGCAACATCCTTATCAGCCAACCAATCAAGCCATTGCGGGAGTGACTTTGTTTTAAAAATCTCACAGAAATAAGACCGCAAAGGCTCTTGACCCAGGCCAGGTTCCAGCTTGGCGTAAGCAATTAGATCGGGTCGCCCCAAAGCCTCTAGAAGATTTATCGCAAATTTCAGTTCAGCCCCCCCAAGAGCCAACCATTTCCCATCTGCGCACTCATATAAATTATACATCGCATTCCCACCCCATGAACGCTCCTCTTTAGGGATATGCGGTGTATGCGTTGCAAATATACGCCCTGTAACATTCGGCGTCCAGGCGAGGGTAGAATCTAACATAGCAACATCAAGATAATCGCCTCTCCCAGTTTCGCGCACTTTGAGTAAAGCCATCAAGACACCAGACAAAGCTGTAAGAGACGCCAGCGCATCTGCTACCGGCATATGAGGCATAGCCGGCTTTCCATCTTGCCCCTCATTCAATGCAATTACTCCCGCCAGGGCTTGAACAGCAATATCGTGGGCTGGGCGCTTTACATAGGGCCCAGTTTGCCCGAACGCAGAGATAGAACAGTAGACAATTTTTGGATTTATTTTTTTTACAGCATCATAATCCACGCCCAATCTCTTAACCACACCAGGTCGAAATGCTTCAACGATAATATCAGCATCTTTGGCTAGTTTAAAAAAAATCTCTTTGCCTTGATCGGATTTTAAATCAAGTTGAACTGATTTTTTTCCACGATGCGTATTTCTAAACCAAACACTCTCACCGCCTTTACGATAACCAATGTCTCTTGTTGGTTCACCATCGCCACGTGGTTCGATATTTATCACTTCAGCACCATGATCAGCCAACATCAATGTCATCATTGGGCCGGGAAGAAAAAGAGATAAATCCAGAACTTTAACGCCCTCAAGTTTCATGATTTTTTATCCAACGCTGTTTCATTGAGCAACGCGTCAGTATGCTCCCCAAGTTTTGGAGCTCGGCTTGCCTTTGGGCGCTGCCCATTCACCTTAATCGGTGAGGCAACCATATGTAACTTTCCGCTTTCAGCGTCAGGGTGGTCTACACTGTCTCGCAAAGAAATATCAGTTACATACGGATTATCGAGTGCTTCCTTCAAATCATAAACGGGCGCAAAAGGGACTTGCCCCCCCAACAGCACCATCCATTCCTCGGTGGTTTTTTGCTGCATAACATCGTCAATTTCTTGGGTGAGGTCTGCCAAATTCTCACGGCGCGCCTTAATCGAAGAGAATCTCTGATCCTCATTCAAGGATTGGCAATCAGCACGCTGGCAAAAAGTTTCCCAAAATTTCGGGGTCTGACACATAAGCAGCCCCCAACCATCTTTGGTTTTTACGGTTTGCGAAGGAGCGATAGAAGGATGTGCTCCGCGTGGTAAACGCCCAACAACGTGCCCCCCATTCATCGCCCAGACACCGGGATAAGACAATTGATGCAAAGCTACATCGAACAATGAAACATCAATATCGCAACCATAACCGGTTTCGCGCGCTTTCAAGATCGCCGACACACAACCAAGTGCCATCTGTGAGCCGGTCATAAAATCAACCATTGAAAGACCGAACCTGGTTGGCGGCGCATCAGGCTCACCTGTCACAGACATAAAGCCAGCTTCTGCCTGCATCAGATAGTCATAACCTGGCCATGCCGCACGATCATTATCCCGTCCGTACGCCGATAAATGCGCACAAACGATTGATGGTTTAATTAATTTCAAATCCTCATAAGTAATTTTGAGTTTTGCTGGTTGATCCCCGCGCAAATTATTGATGACGGCATCAGCACTTTCCACCAATTTCTTAAAATCAGCACGACCCTCAGGGGTTTTAATTTCACGCGTCACAGATTTTTTATTGCGCGAGAAAGTTTGATAAAATTGGCTGTCCCCTTCCCCCAACATGTACGGACCGACGCTGCGAGAAACATCCCCGCCCATAGATGGAGATTCAATTTTAATCACCTCCGCACCTAGCTCTGCCATCAACATAGAGCCATAAGGCCCTGCGCCATACTGTTCAACAGCGAGAATGCGGATGCCTTCAAGGGGTTTCACTAAACCGGATTCCGTTTCACTAGCTGTTTAGAAATAATAATTCTCTGCATTTCATTGGTCCCTTCCCCAATACACATGAGGGGTGCATCACGATACAATCGCTCAATTGGATACTCTTTAGAGTATCCATACCCACCATGAATGCGCATTGCTTCAGTCGCGACCTCTACAGCAGTTTCTGACGCTAAATATTTAGCCATCCCCGCTTCCATATCCACACGCTGTCCGGTGTCATATATACGCGCAGCATCTTCAACAAGAAGTTCAGCTGCTCTTGTTTTTGCACCCATTTCCCCAAGCTTTAACTGGATTGCTTGATGTTCGCAAATTGGTTTACCCATCGTTTTACGAGTTTGCGAATATGCGATGCTTTCTTCAAGAGCCCGTTGTGCAATTCCAACAGAGCGCGCGGCAATATTAATACGACCAATCTCAAGGCCTCCAGTGGCCATAAAAAACCCTTTACCTTCTTCGCCGCCCACAAGAGAAAGCTCAGCATCACATTCATAATCTTCAAAAATAAACTCGCCGGAATCTATACCTTTATAACCAAGCTTTTCTAATTTCTTGCCATTCTTTACACCAGGTAAAAGCTCTTTCGTATCAGGGTGGTGTTTTGTAATGATCAAAAGCGACATGCCTTTATAGCGAGGCTCCGCACCAGGGTCAGTCTTCACCAACAATGCATTAGCATCGCCTTCAATAGCATTTGAAATCCAGGTTTTTGTTCCGTTAACAACGTATTTGTCGCCTTCGCGCCTCGCCACTGTTCGGATAGCCTGAAGGTCTGTGCCTGCATCTGGCTCTGTTAATCCTAATCCGCCGCGAATTTCACCAGTTGCAAATTTTGGTAACCAATAATTTTTTTGCTGCTGCGTGCCAAATTTCTGAACGATTTGTGCCATCATCAGGTGAGAGTTAAAAATACCTGTAAGTGACATCCACTCTTTTGCAATACGCGTGACAATCTTGGAATATGTCTTTGCAGACAGCCCAAGCCCACCATATTGAGGCTCAATCAATGCACCAAATAAACCAAGCTTTTTCATATCTTCTACAAGCTCATTTGGGTAAATATCATCATGTTCCAAATCCATCGCTACAGGTGCGACTTTGGTTTTCACCCATTTATCGATAGATTCCAGAACAAGAATTTCGTCTTCTTCGCTAAGTCCTTCATGCGCAGTTGCCTCTGACATCATCCGTCTCCTAATAATTCTCTACTTTATCTTCAACTGCATTGCCTCGTGATGGGATCAACATGTTGCGTTTAAATGTACACACCATTGCCTCATCCTGATTAAACCCACGCGTAACAATCGTTACGATACCCTGACCAGGGCGCGATTTTGATTCACGCTTACCCATAACTTCGCTCTCACCATATATAGTGTCTCCGGCGAATACGGGTGCAGTAAATTTCACTTCATCCATTCCAAGATTAGCAATCGCTTTTTGCGAGCAATCTGTAACACTCATTCCAATTAAAACCGCCAATGTGTAGGGGCTGACTACGAGATTACGTTTGAATTCTGATGCTTTAGCGAATTCGGCATCAAAATGCATCGGATGAGTATTCATAGTCATTAACGTAAACAGATGATTGTCATACTCCGTTACGGTTTTGCCGGGTCGATGTTCATACACATCTCCCTGATTAAAATCCTCAAAATAGCGCCCAAATGTTTCGCGATACCTGTTGGGGCCAACCTCTTTCCATTGCTGAACCATGGTTAATCTCTCTTGCAGGCCAAAACACGCTCAGCAGCGCGTATGACTGGTTTTTCAATTAGTTTTCCGTCCAAAAGCGCCACACCACCTTTGTTTTCTTCATAAGCAGAACGCACACGTTCAGCGGCGCTTATTTCTTCTGTAGACGGCGTAAAAATACTGTTGACTATTTTTACTTGAGCCGGATGAATACACGCACGCCCGGTAAACCCAAGCGATTTGACACGTATAGTTTCAGCTTTCAGGCCTTCATCATCTTTTACATTCAGATACGGCACATCCATTGTCTCGCATCCAGATAAAGCAGCAGCCGCAACAATCGATGCACGCGCATGATACAAAGCATCCCAACTCATATCCGATCCGATAGAGGCAGAATAGTCTGCACCACCAAACATGATTAAACCATTCTCACCAACTGCCAGTGCCATGGCTTGCAAATTCGCCATGCCTTCAGGTGATTCCATCAACGGCCAGAATGGCGGCACATCTCCTTCAACAAACCCCTCCTCCAAGATCTCACGCAATTGCTCAACCTCATGAGCACCGGCCGCTTTGGGGATCATAATAAAGTCTGGTTTCGTGTCGCTCTCTACCAGAGCCACAACATCACGAAACCCGTCTACTGCATTGAGAGCATTCACCCGCAAGCCAAGCGCTGTGCTACTTTTTTTGCCTTTAATAAAAGACAGCGCTGCTTTTCGCGCCTCCAATTTTTGTTCAGGGGCCACCGCATCCTCAAGATCAATACATACCGCATCAGCAACCGACCCTAACGCTTTTTCAAAGCGATCAGGCCGCGAACCTGGAACAAACAACATTGAGCGAAAAGCCATACAAAGCCTCAAAAAAGACAATTAAATTTGTCCGGACAAATTAGGCTGAACTAGCCGCAAGGTCAACAGTGTTAGTCCAAAAGGAAACTGAATCCTGTAAAATAACTGAGAAAAACATCTATCAAGCAACCGCTGTAACGCGGTATGGGTTATGGAAACTCGCAAATAAATGGAGATATCATGATCTCAATATTGGGAACCGGGCGCATGGGAAAAGCCTTGGGACTTCGCTTAGCCGACCTTGGACATTCAGTTATATTTGGAACACGCGAACCAGATCGGGCTGACATTCAGGACATTATCGCAACCTCAAACCACCATCTGCCGTTACCAATCTGGAAGCCGTTAGCAAAGCTGATCATATTATCATGGCAACTCCTTACGCAGCCATGAATGATGTTTTGAGCGAAATTGGAGACCTTGCAAATAAAACAATTATTGATGTAACCAACGCCCTAACAATGGGTGGGGATGGATTGATGGAAATGGCGTCAACCTCATCTGCAGGCGCAGAATTACAGGCCGCCAAGCCAAAAGCAACTGTCGTTAAAGCATTCAACACCATTGGATTTCATATCATCGCTAACCCTGATGCCGCAGGCGGCCCTGTTAGCACCCTACTTGCAGGTAATCACGTGGATGCCAAACAAACCGTCGCTAAACTTGCCAATAGCCTTGGGTTTGAGGCGAATGACATAGGCCCAATACGACAAGCCCGATATCTTGAGGGAATGGCAGCTTTATATCTAACACCTTACCTACAGGGACGAATGAAAGATGCGTTCGAATTTTATTTACGCACAGGAGCGAGCCCGCAAGAAAGCAAAGGTGTAAAGGCAGCTGGATAGCTAACACATGAAATTACTTAAGGCCAATCTTCTCTAGCGTCGCCATTGGTATTGGCTCAACTGCTGTATCTAGCGTGGAATTCCATCTATTTAAAAACCCGAACATCGCAATGACGCCAACAATTTCAACAATTTCGTTCTCGTTGAAATGCTCTTTCAACGCCGAAAAATCTTCATCTGTCGTTTCATTAGGTGAAAGGCCTGCCTTCATACCAACGCGAATAGCGGCACGCTCAGCATCCGTAAACAGATCGCTATCTTCATAATTCCAAACAGCCTCGATACGCGCTGCATCCACACCTTGCGCCTCCGCCCCTTTTGCTGCGTGTGCAGAGCAATAAAAACAACCGGCAGCTTTAGATGTTGCCTCACCAATTAGTCTTTTTAAACCAGCATCCACATCACCTGGACCATAAACTGCAGCAACCAGCGCACCCATAGCCTTCAGCAAGGCCGGGTTCCGGGCCATAACAAGCCCGTCATTAGGCTGAAACCCCATTAAACTCTGAGCAAATTCAAGTTGGGCTCTGCTGCCCTCATCAAGATCTGCTATTTTTAGCGGCGACAAGCGCATACTGCTTTTCCCTGGATGTGATAATCTGTGACGAATT
>CAZGVP010000078.1:0-10329 GCA_964529135.1 uncultured Caulobacterales bacterium
CGCCTGTTCAAATTTATTGAATACTCTTTGGCATGCTTCTTCTGTCATGCCGATTCCAGTGTCTTCTATTGAAATTTTTACTTCATTGCTGTACGAACCTCGCTCCATGCGAATTTCGACATATCCGTGTTCTGTAAATTTAATTGCGTTACTGACGAAATTTGTAACCACTTGCTGTAGGCGAGTGGGGTCACCAATTAACCGTATTGGAATAGATTCATCAATGCTCAATTTCAGTTGAATATTTTTTTCCTGGGCCGAATGCCCCATAATTGAGAATACGCTGTCTATTATTTGATCGCGATTGAACGAAATTTTCTCAAGTTCCATTCCAGTCGCTACAATTTTGGAGATATCTAAAATATCATTTAAAATTATAAGTAGACTGTTGGCTGAGGCGGAACCAACATTAATTAGATGGGTTTGATCCTTTGATTGTTCAAAATCACTTAGCAACTGGAGAATGCCGATAATCCCATTTAAGGGAGTTCTGATTTCATGGCTCATGTTGGCAAGAAAATCAGACTTGTTCTTGTTGGCCGTTTGTGCGTCATCTTTTAGCTCAACCAGGCGGTTAGTTGTCCGCTCCATTTCTCTTAGAAAAATTGTTGTCGCCAATGTGGAGCCGATGACAAGAATCACCAGCATAAACCCTATCCACCCAGGCACTGAAATATAAGTAGAGGCCGTTATTAAAAAGGCAATGATCACAGCAATAATCAACCCATAACGTGTTCCTAAGGTGAGGGATGCCAGAAATGGTATTCCTGACATATAGATTACAGCTGGCCACATTAAACCGCCGTTTGATATTGTGAGGATTGAAATGTGTATTGTCAGGTAACTGACTAGAATAAGACCGCCAATATCTAGCTGGTTGGTTTTTGCGATATAGACGGGTGCAATTAGAACAATAATTGGGCCTAGCAGGGCAAATAAAGATAATAATGGCGCTTGTGAGATGGTTGATAATAAAGATACCCCGCCCGATACAATTCCCATGCTTCCAACCAGCAATGATATTGTCGCAATCAGTCTTTTGCGTGCTGCTAATAAATAATCATCATCAATGGCATCCGGCCAGAATATTTGTTTCAGAGTGTGTGTGTGTAAGAATTGTAATAATTTTTTAGGGCCCATGAGCAAGCAGCCTGTGTGGAGTTAACGGACCGGGAGTACGATCTTTAATTGCTCAAATTAATTGATTATACCTAATATAAATTGAATATTTAGCGATAAATTCTCTTTTTAGTGTATTATCTTGTTGTGCGACTTACATTTTGGTGGAAATCATATCCGTGCGGTTCAGTTCACAAGTGAGTAGTTGCAACAAGCGGCAATAAAGCTTTATTTGAGAAAGCTCGCCCTGTGACAGACAATAATCCTACTGAAGGAGGGGTTTCTAGCGGTTTTTTTATTGCTCAATGGTTATTAATACCGGTTTTATAGGGGCATCAGGCCGGGGCTGGAACTCATGAGCTCGTTCAAGAACTGGTCTGTAAAAGTAACTGGGTAACTATGCGTACTATAAGAAAAAATACGGTTGAGAAGATTGTCTCACTGGCTGGGGTAGGCCTCCATTCTGGGGATGCCGTGAGGATTAATATCCATCCAGTATCGCAGCCATGTGGCGTAATATTTTGTAGAACAGATATTCATACTGGTGCGGTCCTGAATAAGAATTTTTGGAGTACGCTAGAAGGTGATCCTGAAACCTTTTCAGGAAGTGTAGTCGCAAATGCTAACAATGTTTCATCGACACAACTTGGTACAACTTTGTCCAATGAGGTAGGGGTGAAAGTGGCAACCGTTGAGCATTTGATGGCGGCTTTCGCCTTAACCGGGATCGACAATGCTATAGTCGATATAGATGGGCCTGAAGTACCTATCCTGGATGGAAGCGCCGACCCCTTTGTTGCGGCGCTATTAGAGGCTGGTGTAAGGCCGCTGAGAGAACAGCAAGACCCTATAATTATCAAAGAAACTATTGAAGTCACTGATGGTGATCGCTTTATCCAGGTTGAACCCTGTAATCGTTTTGAGCTTGATGTTGAGATTAGTTTTGATGATCCTGCAATTGGCCGCCAATCCACACATCTGGCTATGGCAAATGAGACTTGTCGTGACCGATTGAAACTAGCCAGGACATTTTGCGAGTTGCGGACCGTCGAGGCAATGCATGCTGCGGGGCTGGGGCGAGGGGGGTCGCTCGAAAATGCAATCGTTGTTGATAAGGGGCGAATGTTGAACGGTGTTACTCTGCGCGATCCACAGGAGTTTGTTCTCCATAAAGCGCTTGATCTGATTGGAGATCTGGCACTTCTGGAGCGCCCAATTATAGGGCGTGTTATTGCCTATAAACCTGGGCACGATATTAATAATCGCTTCTGCAGGTCGTTATTGGAAGCGATTACCCCCTCTAAAAAACCAGAAATTTGTCAACCTTCGCGGGTATGGAACCCGATAGATGATGAACAAAGCCAAGGCGCAGTTGCCTGATATCTTTAAATGTCCTGACATCCAACCTATAAGGTCTTCATAACAGCTTCCAAGGGTTTTGGTGCTCATGTTTGAAGATATTTGATTTGTATGGCGGGCTTGGATAGTGTGCTATTTGAAGAGCCAAATTTGGAAAAAACTTATGCGTCACGCGATGTTCAGTGTTCTAAAAATTACAGCTATCCTCGTCACTTGTGCGATAATGGGTGCCTGCTCATCCAGTAAAAGCAAACAGAAATTTGCTTATGTGGAGCGACCAGTAGAGCAGTTATATTCTGTGGCTTCTCAGCGGTTGGAGCGAAAGCGTTATCCTGAAGCGATCCAGCTCTTTGAAGAAGTAGAGCGTCAGCATCCATTTACGGCTTGGGCACGCAGAGCAACTCTACAAAAAGCATTCGCTCACTATCAGCAAAACGATTATGATGATTCCGTTGCTGCACTTGATCAATTTATCACGCTGCATCCCGGTAATAAAGATATTCCTTATGCTTATTATCTCAAAGCAATGTGTTTTTATGAGCGTATACGTGACGTTGGGCGCGATCAGAATTTTACTGAAAATGCTGTGGCTGCACTCACCGATGTCGTTCGTCGTTCACCAGATACTGAATATGCTCGCGATGCACGATTAAAGCTTGATCTGACCTTTGATCATCTTGCGGGCAAGGAAATGTATGTTGGTTTGTTTTATTTGAAACAGAATAAATACATAGCTGCCATCAATCGTTTCAAGTATGTGGTCAATAATTATCAAACCACAAGTCATGCGCCCGAAGCGCTACACCGGCTTGTGGAGGCATATATCGGGCTTGGGATTATCGAGGAAGCGCGCGCAACAGCTGCTGTTTTAGGACACAATTATCCCGGCAGTCGTTGGTATGAAGATACCTACAAATTATTCAAGCGTCGTGGAATTGTTGAACCGGTTGCTGAAACAAAAGATAATAATTCGCCCGTGGCAGCTACTGGGAAATAGCGAATTTTATTAGTAAAATTGCTGTGCTCAGCCGTTTTTCCTTTCGATAAGGCCATGAATCCGCTATTCCGGATGTATAAGTGTTCCTGTACTGTTCCCGGAAGACCATCAAACTCGCTATGTTAAGTTCCCTGCATATTCAGGATTTCGTATTGATCGACGAGCTATCGTTGAATCTATCTACAGGATTGACGGCGCTTACAGGTGAAACAGGTGCTGGAAAGTCTATTCTGCTTGATGCATTGGGTCTTGCTTGTGGGGGCCGTGCTGAACGCGGTTCTGTGAGGCAAGGAGCCAAGCAAGGTGTTGTCACCGTTGCTTTTGAGCCGCGCAGCAACCACCCCATTTGGGATTTGCTGGAAGACAATGGCCTTGCTGGTGATGATGACCAGATTATCTTGCGTCGGATACAGGGAACGGATGGTCGTGGGCGAGGCTTTGTAAACGATCGTCCCGTCAGTATCGCAATGTTACGTGAGGTTGGCGAAGTTTTGCTTGAAATTCATGGCCAACATGACGGGCGTGGATTTTTAACAGCATCGACTCATCGCGACCTTTTGGATGATTTTGGTGGTCACGCAAAACAAGTCGAAAAAGTTAGGACCAGCTGGGAAAGTTGGCGTAGCGCACTCAGTGAACTCGAAGAATTGAAGCGGGAACGCGATCAAGCGCTGCGCGAGGCAGATTATTTACGTCATGTAGTCAGCGAACTGGAGATGCTTGCTCCATTGCCAGACGAGGAAACAGAACTTGTCTCTGAACGTACACATCTTATGGCGGCAGAGAAAATGCTAGATGAGGTTAGAGCTGCTCGTGATTGTGTTGATGATAATGGATTAGAAGAAAAACTCTCGCGAGCATCGCGATATATGGCGAGCGCAAGCGGGCGCCTATCTGTTGATGATGTAAGCGGCCAAGCAACAAAATTTGATGAGGCCATTGCACGACTGGAAACAGCCCTCAGCGAGGTGATGGAGGCGCGCGCGGCAGTAGAACAATTAGCTGACGCAATTGATCCCGACCCTGGTGCGTTGAATGATGTTGAGGAAAGGCTATTTGCCATCCGTGCAGCAGCACGCAAGCATGGCGTTACAGCCGAAGCACTGCCTCGGTTTTTTGAAAAAGCAATGACCTCACTCTCTACACTTGATGCGGGAGAAGCAGCATTTGGTGATCTGGAAAAAACAGTTAAGGATGCAAAAGCTGCTTATTTGCAAGAATCAAAACGTCTGTCACAAAACCGTACAAAAATAGCATCAATTCTAGATAAAGCTGTGATGGCAGAGCTAACGCCCCTTAAATTGGGGCGTGCGCACTTTTCCACGCAAGTTGTTGTTAACGAGGAAGCCGCTGGGCAGGAGGGTATTGATCAAGTTGAGTTTATGGTGGCGACTAATCCGGGTGCACCGGCCGGACCATTAAAAACCATCGCATCGGGAGGAGAATTGTCACGATTTGTATTAGCCATGAAAGCAGCTCTTGCCAGCCAGGAAAACCGTACAGTAATCATTTTTGATGAGGTTGATGCAGGGGTCGGTGGTGCTGTCGCTGACGCTGTAGGCGAGCGATTGGCAAGACTTGCACGAGATACACAAGTTCTTGTTGTAACACATTCGCCTCAGGTTGCAGCCCGTGCCAATACTCATTGGCAGGTATCAAAAGGTCAACGTAAAAATGAGACAATCACCAGTGTTGATGTGTTGGATGAGCAGGCGCGCGTTGAAGAAATCGCACGTATGTTGTCAGGGGCGACAGTTACAAAAGAAGCGCGTGCTGCCGCGGCTAAATTATTGGGAGCTGGTTCTTCAATACAAAAAAGTACATCATCAAAGCCCACTAGCAGCAAAGCGAAAAAAACTTCTGCTGCAAGAAAAAAAGCTGGCTAGATGAACCCGGCCCAAGCAAAATTAACTGCGATTCCAGTGGAGCGCCTTACTCCGGAGCAAGCAACGCAAGAGCTCGCGGACTTGGCTAGTATTATCGCAGATGCGGACATTGCATATCATAATAATGATAATCCAATTATGATTGATGCCGAATATGATGCTTTGCGTCGGCGCAATCTATTGATTGAAGAACGATTTCCAAAACTGGTGAGAGAAGACAGTCCGTCAAAACGGGTAGGGGCAATACTATCTACGAGATTTGATAAAATCAGCCACTCTGTCCCAATGTTATCGCTTGATAATGCCTTTAATGATAGAGATGTCGTGGATTTTGTCACTCGTGTGAGAAAGTTTTTGGGGTTGAGTGATAAAGACCCACTCGCATTTACGGCAGAGCCCAAGATTGATGGTTTATCTGCCAGTCTGCGTTATGAAAAAGGTGTTTTTGTTCGCGGTGTTACCCGTGGTGATGGGCATACCGGTGAAAATGTAACGCCCAATATCCTGACCATTTCAGATATTCCGAAAATTATAAATGAAGCGCCAGACATAATGGAGGTACGTGGGGAAATTTACATGTCCCATGAAGATTTCAAAGAAGTCAACGCGCGCCGTGCAAAAGAAGAACCGGATAAGGATCTTTTTGCAAACCCACGTAATGCCGCTGCCGGATCATTACGCCAGCTAGATAGTGCCATTACGGCTAAACGCCCGCTGAAATTTTTTGCCTATAGCTGGGGTGAAGTCGGCGCGCCATTTGCGCAAACACAATGGGAGGCAATTGAAGCGTTTAAAAAATGGAAATTTAAAACCAATTCTCGCACCGCGCGCTGCGAGACTGTTGAGGATTTGATTGCTCACTATCGTGCTATTGAAAATGCCCGTGGAAGTCTGGATCATGATATCGATGGCGTGGTCTACAAGGTTGATCGTCTGGATTATCAAGAGCGTTTGGGGTTTGTGTCACGGGCACCACGTTGGGCAATTGCTCATAAATTTCCAGCCGAAAAGGCAATAACAAGACTTGAAGGTATTGATATTCAGGTAGGCCGTACGGGTGCATTAACGCCTGTGGCACGGCTACAACCCGTAACGGTAGGCGGTGTCGTGGTCTCCAACGCCACACTTCATAATCAGGATGAAATTGAACGCAAGGATGTTCGCATCGGTGATATGGTGGTGGTGCAGCGGGCAGGGGATGTTATCCCTCAAATCGTAGAGGTGCTACTTAACAAGCGGTCAAAGGGCGCACGCCGTTATAAGTTTCCTGAAAAATGCCCTGACTGCGGTAGTGAAGCAATACGGCCTGAGAATATTAAAGGTGAGCTTGATGTTGTGCGTCGATGCACCGGAGGGCTTATTTGCCCAGCCCAGGCAATCGAACGCCTCAAGCATTTTGTTGCTCGAAAAACAATGGATATTGATGGTCTTGGTGTGAAACAAATTGAAGGACTTTATGAGCAAGGTATTGTCAAAGAACCTGCTGATATATTTACGCTTAGAAAACGCCAGGAAGCTGGCGATATTGATCTTTATACATATAAGTTAAATAAAAATGGCGAACATCTTTTAAAAGACGGTGAACCCCAGGCAACCAATACAAAATCCATACACAATTTGCTTGATGCCATTGATGCATGCCGTAACCCTGCGCTTGAACGATTTATCAATGCTCTTGGCATTCGTCATATCGGGGAAACCAATGCGCGTTTATTTGCCAGCGCATACACAACGTTTGAAAAATTCCAACAAGCAGCATTCAATGCACAATGTGTTACCTTAGAAGACAATCTTGAGGGTCATGTGAACGCGAATCTGGCTCGCGAAGAAATGCTAGCAATTGATGGTGTCGGTGATTTGGTGGCGCTAGGCGTGATCGAATTTTTCTCTGAAACGCATAATCGCGATGCTGTGGCAAGATTATTAGGTGAGGTCACCCCACAAGAGATGGCACCGTCCAGCAATAGCGATAGCCCTGTTGCGGGAAAAGTTGTAGTGTTTACTGGCAAGCTGGAGCTGTTCACCCGCGATGAAGCAAAAGCAAAAGCTCAGAGCCTCGGTGCAAAAGTAGCGGGGTCTGTTTCCGCCAAAACTGATTATCTGGTGGCAGGTCCGGGCGCTGGTTCAAAGTTAAAAAAGGCAACAGAGCTAGGCGTGAATACTTTGACAGAATCTGAATGGTTAGAATTAGTTCAGTAGACGCTCTATGATCACGCTTTATGTCGAACTCAACTCTCGGCGTACCAACCGTTCGGCAATGCCATCATACCCTTTGGATACCGCACGATAGATTAAGGGTACTATATCCTCGGCGGGTGGTAGGCTTTTCGGGTCTTCGCCTGGCATTGCCTTGGCGCGCATATTTGTTCGCATGGCACCGGGGTCAATAATGGCTACACGAGTGCCTGAATTGCGAGTTTCTTCTGCGTAGGTTTTTGCCAACATCTCAAGACCCGCCTTGGAAACAGCATAAGGCCCCCAGAAGGATCGTGCCAACTCTCCACCTACACGGGATGTAAAAAATGCAATACGAGCCGCAGGTGCAGCATTTAATAATGGATCAAGAGTCGCCAATAATCGCCAGTATGAAGTGAGGTTGGTATCAATTACAGCAGTCCATATTTTTTCATCTACATCGCGGAGTGGCGTTAACTCGCCCAACGTTGCGCCAGCTCCTACAAAAATATCAAGTTTTTTAAACCGTGTACTGAGGGTTGGACCAAGGGTTGCAACTGCTTGCGCATCTTTTAAATCCGCCGGAATCAAGGATGCCTTGCCGCCAAATGTTTTAATTTCGTCGTCCAGTTCCTCAAGGCCGCCAACAGTACGAGCCAGTGCCAGAACATGAGCGCCAGCTCTAGCCAAGCCAATGGCAGATGCGCGACCCAGGCCGCGAGATGCACCGGTTACAAGGGCGGTTTTACCGGAAAGGTCTGGGATAGTTACAGTCATGAATTTTATTCTTTGTCAGGAGCAAGGTAGAGGCTTGCAATAAGTGGATAATGATCAGAACCTAGTGATGGGCCTGTATGGGTTTCGATACGCTGAAACTGAGATGAAGTATAGATATGATCAATTGGCAAGCCAATAAAGGGGAATTTTGACATCCATGTGGTTGCCAGTGTTCTATATTCCACACGGGCCATACCGGCCTCTTTGGAATTATTCTTCATGTGCGCAGTCCAGGGCGCAGTATTAAAATCCCCTAATACAATCGTCGGACCATCAGTTTTTCCGGCCATGTCGAATGCACGTGAAATGATTACATCACGTCGATATTCCATAATTGGGGTGAATGGAGGGGGGGGATGTAAACTATAAACACTCAACACACGTCCCGAGGCATGTGTTATCTCTGCGCGGGAGATATAGCGCGACCATGTTTGGTGATCCGTAATGGGGAATCGGGATGCAATGAGTGTGCGAGTCGGGCCACCATCTTCGCTGAACGTTCTATAGCTGTATATTTTAAAAAGATCGTAGAGAATATCGCTTTCGGGAATACCGCCTGGCAATTCTGTCATTGCTATAATATCTGGCTGGGTTTCTTTGGCCCATTTGAGCAATTTTTCAACAGCTGTTGTTTTTCCAAATAAATTGATGTGCGCAATGCGGATTTCAAGTGGTTCTTGCATCGATTGTGAGGGAGTGGATGATGAAGGGGAGGGTAGTTTATCTTTGACAACAAAACTGGAAAGAACAGGCGATGTATTCAATTGCCATACCGACAATGAAATAATTATCCCGGCAGCTGCGATGTAAGCTGATTTACGATGGTATATAGCCACCATGATGGCGATGAGGCTGGCAAATAAACCTTGTATCAAAAAATTAGCCGCGACTGATAATGGCCAGATATTGATATCTGTCAGCGCAATAAACATTGGTAGAGCGCAAGCTGAAATTGTCAGCCAAATCAAAATAATGTTAGCTTTGGGGTTGACCATCATAACCATAAAAAAGCCCCGCCTGATGATCTATCATCGGACGAGGCGATATTGTTTTGCAAGAAAAACTTAAGCCGCTTTGTAAAGTGTTTCTTTTTTATCGGCCAATTCACGAAACATCGTTGGTGGATTGAACCGATCACCATGTTTTTGAGCCAGGCTTTCGGATATGCGGACAAACTCTTCTGCGCCGACAGTATCAATGTAGCTCAGAGGCCCGCCGGTCCATGGCGCAAATCCCCAACCGAAAATGGCCCCAAGGTCAGCTGATTGTGGATCCTGCAGGACGCCATCAGCATAACAATTGGCTGTAGCAATCAATTGAACATAAAGAAGACGTTCTTTGACCTCCTCCAAACTTGGCTGTGTTTCAAGCAATGGATAATGCTGATCAATGCCCTCCCAGAGTTTCTTTGGTCCATTTTCCGGGTAATCATAAAAACCTGCACCAAATCGACGGCCAGCACGATTGAGTTTGTTGACCATTAATTCATAGAAATCTTCTGTGCCTGATGGTTTGTACTTATCACCCAACTGTTGCTTGGTCGCTGTCGTAATATCCAGGCCAAGTTTGAGCGTTGTTTCGTCAGCCACTGCGAGCGGCCCGATTGGCATACCAAGGCTTTTGGCCGCATTTTCGATCAATGCCATCTTGATGCCTTCGGTCACCATCAAAGCGGCTTCATTCGCATATGGCGGGAACACCTGATTGGTGAAGAATCCACGAACATCTTTTACAACGATAGGTGTTTTACGGATTTTTTCATTGTAATCAAATGCCACGGCCAATGCCTTGTCACCAGTTTTCTCGCCAGGAATAATTTCTAAAAGCGGCATTTTTTCTACAGGGGAGAAGAAATGCATGCCTATGAACTGTTCTGGGCGTTCTGAATTTTCAGCCAAGCCTGTAATCGGTAGGGTTGAGGTGTTTGATGCAAAAATAATATCTTTGCCGATCACCGCTTCTGTCTTTTTGATAACATCTGCCTTGATATCAGGTCATTCGAAGACAGCTTCAATG